>JBPCWJ010000069.1:0-6586 GCA_051009635.1 Rhizobiaceae bacterium | reverse complement strand
GAGTTATGGCGTGAGAGTGGCCGGTATGATGATTATGGCCGCGAGATGTTGCGGATATCGGATCGTCAGGACCGTGACATGCTGTTTGGTCCGACCAATGAGGAAATGATCACCGATATTTTCAGGTCATATGTACGTTCCTACAAGGAGCTGCCGCTGAATTTGTATCATATCCAGTGGAAATTCCGGGACGAGATCAGGCCACGTTTCGGAACCATGCGTTCGCGTGAATTTCTGATGAAGGATGCATATTCCTTCGATATTGATGAAGCTGGCGCGAGGGCTTCCTACAACCGTATGTTCGTTGCCTATCTGCGAACCTTTGAACGTATGGGACTGAAGGCGATACCAATGCGGGCCGAGACAGGCCCGATTGGTGGTGATCTCAGCCACGAGTTCATCATCCTGGCGGAAACCGGCGAGAGCCAGGTGTTCTGCGACAAACAATTCCTGGATATGGAGGTTCCCGGCGACGACACGGATTTCCGGGACGATGCCGGACTTGCGGAAGTGGTTTCCAGCTGGACCAAACCCTATGCGGCAACCGATGAAATGCATGATGAAGCTGCTTGGGAAAAGCTCAGTTCCGATGGCAGGCTATCGGCTCGAGGCATTGAAGTGGGGCACATATTTTATTTTGGTACCAAATATTCCGAACCGATGAATGCAAAAGTCAGTAGTCCGGAAGGTCGAGAAGTCCCTGTTCACATGGGGTCGTATGGAATTGGTCCTACACGCCTCGTTCCAGCCTTGATAGAAGCGTTTCATGATGAAAATGGAATTATCTGGCCAAAGGCTGTTGCGCCGTATGAAATTGGACTGGTGAATATGAAACCTGGTGACCAGGCGGTGGATGGAGCCTGTGAAGCGCTCTATGAACAACTAGGAAATGCCGGTGTGGAAGTCTTGTACGACGATACGGATAGCCGTGCGGGGGCAAAGTTTGCGACAATGGATCTAATCGGACTTCCAACCCAGCTAATTGCCGGCCCACGTGGAATTGCGGACAACCAGGTAGAAATCAAGGACAGAGCCAGCGGCGAACGTGTTTCGTTGACGCCGGAGGCAGCATTGAACCGGATACTCAGTGAAGACCAAAACTGACATGACACTTTCATCAGTTGGCACACCTTCGAAAGTTGGCATTCCGCAACCACCGAAATTGCGGATAACCCCGCCTTTTGCAGCATTTGAGCGAATGATTGCGGGTCGTTATCTTCGCGCCCGGCGTAAGGAAGCATTCATTTCGGTAATTGCCGGATTCTCGTTCATTGGCATTATGCTTGGTGTTGCCACGCTGATCATTGTAATGGCGGTCATGAATGGCTTTCGAGCCGAGCTGCTTGACAGGATACTCGGTTTGAACGGTCACATGGTAGTCCAACCGATCGACTATGACCTGTCTGACTATGATGAGGTCACCAAGCGGATAGCCGCAGTAGATGGCGTAAGTCTGGCGGTGCCTCTGATCGAGCAACCTGCGCTTGTTTCGGGAGTGGGATCAGGAACGGGTGCAATCATTCGCGGAATACGACAGGTAGAGTTGGAACAGGTCCGCACGATTTCGGACAATATTCAGGAAGGGTCGCTTGAGAATTTTGATGCAGGTGAAGGCGTGGCAATTGGTGAAGGTCTGGCGCGGAAGCTTGGTCTTCGCATCGGAGACCGCCTGACTGTAATCTCTCCTGATGGTGACATCACCCCATTCGGAACAACACCGAGAGTGAAGACTTATCCGTTGAATGCGATCTTCAAAATCGGCATGAGCGAGTATGACTCGACTTTCGTATTCATGCCGTTGAATGAATCGCAATTGTTCTTCAACTCGGAGGGCAAGGTAGGGGTAATAGAGATTTTCCTCGATGAGCCAGATTCTGTACCCGTATTCAGGGACAAGGTGGCAGATGCTGCGGCACGCCCGCATTTCATTGTCGATTGGCGCCAGCGTAATCAGTCGTTTTTCCTTGCTCTGGAAGTTGAGCGCAATGTCATGTTCATGATCCTGACGCTGATTATATTGGTCGCTGCGCTTAATATCATTTCTGGTCTGACCATGCTGGTTAAAGACAAGGGCAGGGACATTGCCATTCTGCGAACCATGGGTGCGTCACGGGGTGCAATCATGCGTATATTCATGATTACCGGTTCGGCAATTGGAGTGACCGGAACTGCCGCTGGCGTGCTGATCGGGGTCTTGATCTGCAACAATATCAGTGAAATTCAGCGTTTTATTGATCGATTCACCGGAGGTCAGGTTTGGGACCCAACGGTTCGTTTTCTTTCCGACATTCCGGCGCAGATGGACATTTGGGAGACGGTTGCTGTAATTGCCATGGCTCTTGGGCTGTCATTTCTGGCAACTATATTTCCGGCATGGCGGGCAGCGCGGCTCGATCCGGTCGAGGCGTTGAGATATGAGTGACGAATCGGACAACATAATCCTGAAGCTTTCGCATGTCCGCCGGGCCTATAGCGAGGGTAAGCGCGACCTTGTTGTCCTGGACAAGTGCGATTTTACTTTGAAACGCGGCGAACTTGTCTCGCTTGTCGCGCCGTCAGGAACCGGGAAGTCGACTCTTTTGCATCTGGCGGGTTTGTTGGAAAAGCCGGATTCCGGTGAGGTACATGTCGCAGGTCTGGCTACGAGAGGTATGCCGGATATCAGACGTACTGCATTGCGCCGTGACGAAATTGGGTTTGTCTATCAGTTCCATCACTTGTTGCCGGAGTTTACCGCAATTGAAAATCTTGTCCTGCCACAGATGATACGGGGTATCCGGAAGTCTGAGGCAAAGAAGCGGGCTGTTGAACTGCTGGACTTTATGCGTATTGGCAATAGGGCGGAACACAGGCCGGCTGAACTTTCCGGCGGTGAGCAGCAAAGGGTGGCAATTGCCCGTGCTGTGGCTAACGCTCCGAACATCCTGCTAGCCGATGAACCCACTGGTAATCTCGATCCCGATACGTCTCTGCACGTCTTTCAGGCACTAGAAACCCTTGTTCGATCTGCTGGTCTGGCTGCACTACTTGCGACCCATAATCATGATCTTGCCAGGCGCGCGGATCGTTGTGTAACGCTCGACAATGGCCGGGTTATAGACCTCAAACTCTGAATGAAAACCGCCTGTACCTGACCGACTTGACAGTTTAACAAAAAGAACATAAAAAGAACATATAAAGAACTAATGTAGAATTATTGGCTTCTAGAGGTGGAATATGTTCGTTTCGATACGTGATCTGGTTTCCTTGGCGACGATGAGTGTTTTTCTGACCAGCCTGTTCATGTGGGCAGATATATTGCGTACAATTTCATAGTATCCTGGTTCTGGCAGTATCAATGTAGGTTCTTTGATTTAAGCCGGTTGAAAGGGTTCCGGTCGAGAATGTGGGGATAAATCATTCGTCTTTGTGGAACGGGTGATCTGCCAAGGTTGAACACCGATGGCGGTGGGCGCACTATCAAGCTTATCCTGGAATGATTCTGGGTGTTATTGATAGGGAATGCGGCCCGGTAAGATGAATTCAGAAGACAACAGAGATCGCAATTCGGCGAGCGAGACTGGCCCGGGTTTTGTTCACCTGCATATACATTCGGCATATTCATTGCTTGAAGGTGCATTACCGTTGGCAAGATTGCTTGATCTGGCAGCATCTGATGAGCAGCCCGCGCTAGCGATTACCGACAGGAACAATTTGTTCGGGGCACTGGAATTCTCCCAGAAAGCGGCCTCAAAGGGCATCCAGCCAATAATGGGTGCCAAGCTTGCTATCGATTTTGACGACGATGGGGATGGTAAATCCCGCTCCGGATTGGTTGAATTTGGATATCTGGTTCTACTGGCCATGAATGAGACGGGCTTTGCAAATCTGACAAAGCTGGCCAGCATTGCACATTTGGGATCTGGCCGAGATGAAGGTAATGAGGCTTCACCTGTTTCCGCCAGTAGTGCGCATATTGGTTTGGAAGATCTTCGAGATCACAATTCAGGGCTGATTGTTCTTAGCGGTGGTTCAGATGGACCCATAAACAGGACGCTGGTTGCAGGTAATGACGCCATCGCAACCGCCAGGCTGGAAGAACTGGCAACAATATTGGGCGACCGGTTTTATGTTGAATTGCAGCGGCATTCCGGATTGGAGTTCCAGCAGCAATCAGAGGAGTTTCTGGTAGCTGAAGCCTACAGGATGGGACTACCTCTAGTCGCGACCAATCAACCCTATTTCGCTACACAAGGTGATTTCGCGGCTCATGATGCGCTTGTGGCGATAGCGGAAGGGGTTGTCGTTGAATCTGAAAACCGTCGGCGATTGACGCCAGACCATTATTTTAAGTCCCGAGCTGAAATGGCGGTGTTATTTGCCGACCTGCCTGAAGCGCTTGCAAATACGGTAGAGATTGCCCGCCGTTGCCATTATCGCGCCGAAACACATGATCCGATATTGCCCCGCTTTACCGGAGATACCGATGACCCGGAGGCAGCACTTCTGGCCGAGGCAGCCGAACTCTCCCGTCAGGCTCGCGAAGGCCTCGCCGCACGATTGAAACTGTATGGCATGGCCGCTGGTTTTCAGGAATCTGATTATGATGCGCGGCTGGAACTGGAATTGTCCATCATAACTCAGATGGGGTTTCCGGGATATTTCCTTATTGTTGCCGACTTCATCAAATGGGCCAAGGAACGTGACATTCCGGTGGGACCGGGTCGAGGATCGGGAGCCGGCTCGCTTGTTGCCTGGGCGCTCACTATCACCGACATCGACCCCATGCGGTTTTCTCTTCTGTTTGAGAGATTTCTCAATCCCGAGCGTGTGTCCATGCCGGATTTTGACATTGATTTCTGTCAGGACAGGCGTGATGAAGTCATTCGCTATGTCCAGGAAAAATATGGCCGCGAGCAGGTGGCGCAGATTATTACATTTGGAACATTGCAGGCTCGCGCGGTCTTGCGGGATGTCGGTCGTGTCTTGCAAATGCCCTATGGTCAGGTGGACAGGCTTGCCAAACAGGTGCCTTCAAATCCGGCAAATCCCGTAAGCCTCAAACAGGCAATCCAGGATGAACCTCGTCTTCAGGAAGCAGCGCGCGAAGAAGACATAGTCCAGCGTCTGTTTGATATCTCGACACGGCTGGAGGGTTTGTACCGCCATGCCTCAACCCATGCTGCCGGTATAGTAATCGGTGACCGGCCTTTGCAGGAACTGGTTCCGCTCTATCGAGATCCGCGTTCTGAAATGCCGGTTACGCAATATTCCATGAAGTGGGCCGAGGCTGCCGGTCTGGTGAAGTTCGACTTTTTGGGGTTGAAAACGCTCACCGTTCTGGACCGGGCGGTGAAATTCATCAGCGAACGCGGAATTGAGGTCAATCTGGCGACCTTGCCACTGGATGATGCGCCAACCTATGAAATGCTGACCCGTGGTGAAACTGTCGGCGTTTTCCAGTTGGAAAGCATGGGGATGCGCAAGGCGCTGATCGGCATGAAGCCCGATCGTTTTGAAGATATAATCGCCCTCGTTGCCCTGTACCGGCCAGGTCCGATGGACAATATCCCGGTCTATAATGCCCGCAAGAATGGAGAGGAACAGCCGGAATATATCCATGAGAAAATCAAGCCGGTTCTTGAGGAGACCCACGGGGTCATTATCTATCAGGAACAGGTGATGCAAATTGCCCAAATCCTTTCCGGCTACTCGCTTGGCGAAGCAGATTTGCTCAGACGGGCCATGGGCAAAAAAATCCGCGAGGAAATGGACCAGCAACGCACCCGGTTTGTTGATGGTGCGGTGGAGCAGGGCATATCCAAATCAAAGTCCAACGAGATATTTGATCTGTTGGCAAAGTTTGCCGATTACGGTTTCAACAAGTCCCACGCGGCAGCCTATGCGCTGGTCTCCTATCAAACTGCCTATGTCAAAGCTGCATATCCGGTCGAGTTCCTTGCTGCCTCCATGGAACTTGATATCACCAATACCGACAAGCTCGCGGTGTTCCGGATGGAGGCAGAAAATCTGGGCATCGAGGTCGTTCCGCCATCGGTGCAGACTTCGAAGGTTGGATTTTCGGTCGCTGAAGGCAAAATCTTTTATGCGCTCGCGGCAATCAAGGGTGTTGGTGAAGGAGCGGTACGGCAAATTGTCCAGGATCGAGAGAGCAACGGTCCTTTTGCGGATTTAACCGATTTCTTTAGCCGAATAGACATCCGCCACGCCAATAAGCGAACGCTTGAAAATCTAATTGCTGCCGGTGCACTGGATTGCTTTGGAGCGCGACGGGAACAATTAATGGCAGGACTAGACCGATTGACGGGCCATGCCAGCCGCACTGCGCAAGACCGCGATAGCGGGCAGGACGATATGTTTTCAGGCGGCGGATCGGTTCCGGCCATTGTTTTGCCCGAAGCTGAAACCTGGTCTCCGGCAGAACGCCTTAATCGGGAATTCCAGGCGATTGGTTTTTACCTGTCGGCCCATCCACTGGATGAGTATCGCGAATTGATGGAGCGTATGCGGGTCCAGAGATTTTCCGAATTTGAGACCTCCGTCAGGGGAGGTGCCAGCGCCGGGAGGTTGGCGGGTACAGTGACAT
>JBPCWJ010000068.1:0-5483 GCA_051009635.1 Rhizobiaceae bacterium | reverse complement strand
ATCTCGGTTGCTGACAATTATCGAAATGGCAGGATTTTTATCGCCGGAGATGCAGCCCACAGCCACCCTCCCTATGGCGGTTATGGTATCAATACCGGCTTCGAGGATGCCAGAAATCTAGGCTGGAAGCTTGCTGCCGAATTACAGGGATGGGGAGGTCCCAAGCTGCTCGACAGTTATGAAGCAGAGCGGAAACCTGTTTTTGAATCCACCGCCCGAGATTTTATAGACGGTTTTATCAGGGAAGACCGAGTATTCGTGCGCGAGTATGATCCCGGAAGGGATTTGGAAGCTTTTGAAGCAGCATGGCAAAAAAGATCGATCGCCAGCGCCGGCAAGGGCATAGAGACCTTCGCTCCGCATTATGGCGGTTCACCGGTAATTTCCGGTAGCCAAGAAAAACGACCGTCGGCCATGGGCATCCATGACTTCAATGCAAGGCCGGGCCGCCATTTTCCACCTTTGCAGCTGGCAGATGGAATGCAGATTGAAGATCAATTGACGCGGGGTCTAACATTTTTCGATTTCTCGGAAAACGGTTCCTTTGCTGGCGAAATGCAATCAGAAGCAAAACAGATGAAGGTTCCGCTTACTGTCTTTGCGCTTCCCGAAAAGGATGTGGCAGCAGTTTATGGCGCCACATACATTCTGGTTCGTCCTGACCATTTTGTTGCCTGGGCCGGAAATGAAAGCCTACATCCCAATATCATTCTCAGAAAGGCGCTGGGTTATTGAGGGTCTGCCAGCTTGATGGCTTGATCCGCAATAAAGTAACGACGAGCTTGAACACAATACCGACTAGGGAAGGAAACAATAATGACTGACCATTCCCCGGCAGTGGATCTGGAGGCAGCTGAAGCAGAAATTGATCTGCCCGAAATTGGCGATACCACACGCTATCACGCACTAATGCAGAATATCCGCAATCGGGTGACGGTTCGCAAATTTGACTCTGATTATGTCGTTCCTGAAGAGCACTATGAGTTGATCCTGGAAGCAGCCCGTCACGGACCTTCAGGGGCAAATGCGCAGCCCTGGCAATTCGTGATTGTGCGTGATCCAGAGATCAAAAAGTCAATCAGTGATTACTTTGTTGAAGAACAGCGATTTAGGGCCAAGGCAAAAATGAAGTTTCCCACGCCGGATTACCGTGGTCTGGCGACCGCGCCGGGGTTCATCGTCGTCTGCTCCGACATGCGCTGGGTTAATGCGTTTCCGGTATTGAATGATGATTCCAAACTCGACCGGATGTACAAGGCAAATGCTGAACGCATACTCCTTCAATCGGTTGCGGCTGCAACCATGTCAGCGCATTTGGCCGCCGCCTCTCTTGGCTACAATGTCTGGTGGGTAACTGCTATCGGCCAGGAAAAGGCCCAGGATGAAATGCGTCCTTTGCTGGGAATTCCCGGAGAGATTGCCGTACTTGATATCTTCCTGTTCGGTCCGCCCGCCGCCAAACCCTATAAGAGATGGCGCAGGCCGCCGGAAGAAATTGTCCATTGGGACAGATATAACCGCGATCACTTCATGTCAGATGCCGAACTTGAGGACTGGATCCGCAACCGACGGCACCGGGTCATGTACAAGGACGCATCAAAGATTGACTAGCTGTGCGGGTACTGCCGGGAAGGGACCATCGGTGCGAGGCTACGCGGTCAGAATTACAATCTAACCGCCAGCAATCCACTTCTCAGCCTGTTCTTCTTCACCGGACCCAAAACTCTTGATTTCAATACCCGGGATCAGACGTCCCTTGATCTCAGAGGCCTTTCTGACCCAACCTTCGTCGCAGATGACAGCGCAGCGATAGAACTTGCTCAACAGACCGAACAATTTCGGCAATCGTTGCAGGCCTACTCTAAAGTACCCAATGTCGGGAATGGCAAAATCACTAATTTTCTGAACCATCTTCCCGTTTGCAACATCTTCAGACAGTTCAAGCAATTCATCCAGCGCTTCTGGCCAATTCCTCGGTTTCAAAACGGCCATTTATTTCAATTTCTATGCGGTTTGGCATGGGCTTAGAAATCTTGAGCATGTTCATGTCCTCCAAAAATCACTAACTGCGTTTGAACATTCATTGATGTCTTACCGGTTTCTGACGGAATGTCATGCGACGAGTCGGCTGAACTCCATTGGAATGAAATGCAGAAATTATGTGAAAAATTTGGGTAACCAATGCACATTGGGGTTGCACCCACCTCGCTGCTTCTGACAAGTATCATCCTCATGAAAGCACTTTTTGTTCTGCGTCATCACAATGACTTTGATTCCATGACACCAGTTATTGATGGATGGGTTCGGCTTTCTGGTGACCACAAAGCATTGGTTTATATCTCGAGCCCGGAATTGAAGTGGCGGGGAGACTATCGGGCTAAGATGCTTGAAGAATCCGGACCGGTGACATTTGTCGATTTATGGGCGGTCGCCGGATATGGTGAAGGGGGCGTGATTGCCTACCAATGGCAGAGAAATAAACCCGATATGAGGCTCTCCAGGAAGCTACTGCAAGTGGCGACAGAGTTTCTAGTGGCCCCAGGCTTTTCTACCAAAATGACAGGGCTTCTGGACGAATTTTCTCCCGACATCATCGCGTTTGATTTTTACGGCGTTCCTAATCGGCGTCATTTTCTGGGATTTTTTGGGTATCAGGAAATTCTCGCCTGGCGAAATTTGCATAATCGTCCTTTGGTCTCACTTCCCCATGGATTATTACTTTATTCTTTCGACAAGAAAGGAAAAAAGCTTTGGACGAATTACGATGCGATATTTGTTGAAAGTGAACGCAAGAAATCGCTGTTTGATGATGATGAAGCACCACGGGTGATCTCCAGTGGCTCACCACGATATGATCCCCTCTGGGTTGAGCGTATCTCCAATAGGCTTGATCCCGATGCAGCAGAGGCACCTCTTAAAGACAACAAGATAAACATTGTGTTCTTTGCAACAAAGAAGGCAAATTACTTCAAGTTTCCGTTGTTGCTTTCGTGGCTTGCTCACCTCGCCGAACATCCGGATGTGAAACTTGTTGTCCAACCCCATCCGCGAGGACAGAAGTTAAAGGATTTTGCTTCCATTACGAACCTGCCCAATGTTCATATCGATGCACGAACGCCGGCAAGCACGCTTATTGGAAATGCAGACATTGTTTCCACGCTTGTTTCCTCGGTAGTGGTTGAAGCGGTAGTCCGCGAGAAGGAAATATTGTTTCCAAAATTTGTGACCAAGGCCGAAACACAATTTGACGAGGTCGGGGCGTGCATAGCCCTTTCAAAAATGGAAGACACGCTCCCGGCAATCGAAAATTTCCGCGAAGGCAAAAGGGTTCCGCGTGAACGTTATGAAGAGTTCCTGCGGCATTTCGTTTATGGAGATAATGATCCCCATACAATCAAGCGTATCTGTGCAAAAATGCAGGAAATGGCGATTAGCCGGGATTGATTTGGTCCGGATGCCTGGGCATGGACTTACCCCCGTTTTCAAGCGGATCATCTTCCAGAATACGTTCTGCAGCACCATCCAGATCGTCAAACTGGCCGCTCTTCAAACTCCAGACGAATGCCAGTAGTCCTGCGATACCAAGACCCAGAGCAATTGGAATGAGAATCAGGAGGTTGTTCATCGTATCCTTGTCATGCAGTCCGGTGTGCAATCTTTTCCGAAGCGCTCATTGATTCCGGCTGCTGCTGCGGCGTCATGCTTATGTGATTTCCCAAATTTAATCTCATCGAGTTGGCAACCACAACGACAGAGGATGCCGACATTGCAAGCGCGGCGATAAGTGGTGTTACGAACCCGCTGACTGCAAGGGGTACGGCTATGCAGTTATAGGCAATGGCCAATACGAAATTCTGGCGCACCAGGTTTGCAGCCCGCCGCGCAATGTCGACCGCAATGGAAACCGCATCAAGACTATCCCTTGTGAAAACAAAGTCTGCGGCCAGACGTCCGACATCGCTGCCACTGGATGGTGCCATCGAGACATGGCTTGCCATCAATGCGGGTGCATCATTCAATCCATCCCCTACCATCAGGACCTGAAAACCCTCGTCTGACAATTCCTTTAGCCGCTCGATTTTTCCGCCAGGGGTTTGGCCATATCGGGAATGCACAACACCCGCGAGCCTGGCTATGTTTTCGACAGCTTCAGCACAGTCCCCTGACAGAATTTCGGCATTAAAGCCCTTTGCAGCAAGCCAATCGATTGTTTGTCGTGTTCCCGGCCTGAGTGTCTCTGCCAGATCAATCGTCACAGGGCTTCTGCCTTCCAGACAAAATCCAAGACCGCTGTTTTCGGCATCAAGTCTACCTGACCCGGCAACTTCCTTGACCCAATTCAGCCTTCCCAGTCTTGCTTTCCGCCCGTCGATGATGCCTTCCACGCCATATCCAGGCAGCTCTGATATTTTTGTCAGTCCGGTATTTCGTGTTTCTGAAACAGCGCGAACCGCAATCGAGGCCGGATGATTTGAATGTGATGCAAGCCCTGCCGCTATTGCCCGTTCACCATCATCAGCAAAATCTGCACTCTCAACCACGGGGGTTCCGGTGGTCAGGGTTCCTGTCTTGTCGAAAACCACGTAATCGGCCTGCGCCATTCGTTCCAGCGCTGATCCGTCCTTCATCAAAATCCCGTTTTCGAACAATTTTGAAGCGCCTACTACATGCACGACGGGCACTGCCAGCCCTAACGCGCATGGGCAGGTAACAATCAGCACCGCGATCGCCACATAAAGCGATAGTTGCCAATCGCCTCCAGTGTAGATCATCCATCCGCAGAAGGATGTAAATGCAACTATATGTACTGCGGGCGCATAGATCTGTGCCATGCGATCTGCAATACGGACATAGGTTCCACGGCCGCTTTCGGCTGCTTCCATCATCTGCATGACATTTGCAAGGAAGGACGCATCTGCCCGATGTGTTACCTCAATATCGACTGACCCTGTCAGGTTTACCGTCCCCGCCTCGACTTCCTTTCCTTTGCCAAGCAAGACGGGATCGCTTTCGCCTGTAACAAGCGAGCGATCAAACTCGCTATCGCCGCGGATGATTTTCCCATCGACGGGGACAGTCTCGCCTGGCGCAGTGCGAAGGATCATGCCCGGTTCAAGCTCTTCGAGCGCGACATAATCAATTTCGCCGGTTTCACCTACCCGTACGCCACCTTTTGCGCCCAATTTACCCAACCGGACAACCGCGTTTCTCGCACGGTCCCGCATCATGTGATCCAGATAGCGCCCGATAAGCAAAAAGAACAACAGCGTCACGGATGCATCGAAGTAAACCTCCTCACCGCCATGCATTGCTTCAAAGACACTCATGGCAAAGGCCAGAATGACCGCCAGCGAGATGGGAACATCCATGTTCAGCCTGCCTGCTGAAATCACTCGAAAGGCTGAACCGAAAAATGGCTGGCCTGCAAAATATATGGCCGGAGCTGCAATCACACCGGATAGCAGGTGAAATAAATCCCTTGT
>JBPCWJ010000067.1:0-15667 GCA_051009635.1 Rhizobiaceae bacterium | reverse complement strand
ATTTGAAATCGTTCCACACGGTGGAATCAAAATGGTGGCTGTGAATTTCACGCGTCTTTTCCGGTAGCGTAACCATGTCTATCTCCCTTGATCAGGTGCATGGCTCTCCGGCCATTTTGCAATTATTCTGCGGCCGCCTTGCTGTCGGTATATCCGTCAAGTTCTCCGCGAATGACATAACGCAAGATGTCGACAACCTGTGCCGGTGTCTCGCAAACGGCCAGTGCCGCAGCGTCGACTTCCTTGAGCGCATGTTGATGATCAGCGCCATGCAGAATGATAGTTGGCTTGCCCAATGCGGATGCGTAACCGGCATCAAAGGCAGCATTCCATTGCTTGTATTTTTCACCGAAACGAACCACGACAATGTCGGCTTCATTGATCAAGGTACGGGTGCGGATTGCGTTCATCTGGGCACCCTTGTGGTCGTGCCAAAACTTGATGGGTTCGGCTCCCAAAATGGCGACGCCGCAATCGTCTGATGCCTCGTGGTGTGTGACCGGGGAAGCGGTTTCAATTGGCAGCCCGGCAGCCTTTGCACCCTCCTCGATTTCCTCGCGCCAGTCCGTGTGAATTTCGCCCGACAGATAAAGTTTCCAGGTCTTCATGGGGTGCTCCTTTTTTCGCTCACGGCAACCCGGCTACCGCCGGTGCCTGCGCGGGCGCGCTGCCGCGCCTCGCTCTTCGCTCGGTTGTTTCACTCACGGCAATCCGGCTGCCGCTGTTGAGAGAAGGGGGTACAGCTTAGCCGCTGATTTTGGAGAAGTCAGCAACTGTTGCTGTTGCAGTCCGGATGCGGTTCAACAAGGCCAGTCGATTGGCTCGTAATGCTTCATCCTCTACATTAACCAGAACATTGTCAAAAAACACATCAACTGGTTCACGTAATTTGGCAAGTTCATGCATGGCAGAAGAATAGTCTTCTTTTTCAACGGCTTGCGTGGCATCGCCAATGATCTGATTCAATGCTTTTTCAAGTTCAAGTTCTGATTCAGATTCAAGCAGTTCAGGTGAAATGGAAGGTTTAACCGTGGTTCCCTTCTTTTCCTCGGCAGCAAGGATATTGGCAGCACGTTTGTAACCCGCCAGAAAGTTTTCACCATCTTCGGATTCAACAAGTTCCTGCAGTGCGCGGACCTTCTCTGTGACGATGAGAAGATCGTCGTTGTTTGCGCTCACGCGAGCAGCTTCGCTGCCGCTCCGCGAGGGCGGCGCATCAGCGCCGGGTGCCTCTTCGGCACCTATGGCATCGTCGCTATTTGAAAGTACCGCATCAATCAGGTCATGCCGAGCGCCGGTATCGCGAAGATAGACTTTCAGGCGGTCGTGGAAAAAGGAGAGGAGGTCAGCACGAATTTCATTATCATCGCCCTGATCAGCATTGCTACCATGCAACCGATAGCCGGACTTGAAAAGTGCCAAATTCGGAACCCGTAATTTATTCTCGAGCACCAGTCGAATGACACCCAATGCAGCCCGCCTCAGCGCATAGGGATCCTTCGAGCCGGTGGGCTTTTCATCGATGGCCCAGAAGCCGACTAGCGTGTCGAGTTTGTCTGCCAAAGCGACAGCAATCGCGACCGGATCGGAGGGCACATCATCGGACGGGCCGAGTGGTTTATAATGCTCCTCAATTGCCAGAGCGACGGAAGAATCCTCACCTGCTTCCTGCGCGTAACGGCGGCCCATGAAGCCCTGCACTTCGGGAAATTCGTAGACCATTGCAGATTGCAAATCGGCCTTCGCTAGGTATGCAGCGCGCTTTGCCTTTTCGGGATCGGCACCAACCACCGGTGCCAATTCTTCGGCCAGTGCCATGATGCGTTTTATCCGTTCGCCCTGTGATCCAAGCTTGGCATGGAAGGTCACATTGTCGAGGCCGGCGACCCAATTGTCGAAGCCGTCCCTTGATCGCGCGACCTGTAAATCGGTGTCCCAAAAAAACTTGGCATCCGACAATCTCGCATTGACGACCTTGCCATTTCCGCGCGCAACTTCTGCTCCGCCATCGGATGCCTTGATGTTGGATACGAGAACAAAATGGCTGGTCAATTCACTGCCGCCCTGTTTACGCAATACGAAACATTTCTGGTTTTCGCGGATCGTCAGCCGTGTGACTTCATCGGGTATGGCGAGAAAATCTTCGTCAAAATCCCCGATCAGCGGCACGGGCCATTCGACCAGATTTGCGGTCTCTGCCAGCAGGCCCGCATCCTCGACAAGCTCCAGGCCAACAGCAAAAGCGAGGTTTTTTGCATCGGTCGAAATGATGTCCTGACGACGCCCGGCATCGAGAATGACATGTGCCTTTTCGAGGCTAGCGACATAATCATCAAACCGTTTGACAGTGATCTCGCACGGCAAAAGAAACCGATGACCATGGGTCACGTTTCCCGATTTGATGCCGTCGATCTCGAAGGGAACAATTTCAGGATCCTCGGTTTCGGGACCGAAAGTACACAGGATTGATTGCAGCGGACGCACCCATCTCAGCGAACCAGGTTCGCTTGACGCCTCCCCCCATCGCATGGATTTGGGCCAGGAGAAATTTCGGATAATCGGAGGCAAGGCTTCTGCAATAATTTCACTCGCGTCACGGCCCGGCTTCTCGATCACCGCAACATAGAAATCACCCTTCTTGGGATCGTTCCTGATCTCGGCCTCATCTGCCGAGGCAAGTCCTGCTCCGCGAAGAAAACCGGCAATGGCTTTTTCAGGAGCATCGGTACGCGGGCCCTTTCGTTCTTCACGAATATCTACCGAGCGGGCAGTCAGTCCTCGAACGTCGAGCGCCAGACGCCGGGGCGTCCAATATTCCTTTGCGCCCTCATAGGTGAGGCCCGCCTCCACCAGCGCATCGGTAACAGCGGCACGAAGATCGCCTGCCGCCTTCTTCTGCATGCGGGCAGGAATCTCTTCTGAGAAAAGTTCAAGTAAAAGATCGGGCATGGGTCAATTCAATCGGAAGGGAGGAAGGCGGGACTGGTTCATTCTATATCTTGACCAAACGCTATATCATGTC
This sequence comes from Rhizobiaceae bacterium, assembly GCA_051009635.1. Classification (GTDB taxonomy): domain Bacteria; phylum Pseudomonadota; class Alphaproteobacteria; order Rhizobiales; family Rhizobiaceae; genus BOKV01. Next base: position 12,645 of record JBPCWJ010000067.1, on the reverse strand, counting down.
CGTCCGGGTCCTGTATGCCGAATTCGAGAATGCCGTATGGTTGTTCACATAGACCGTAATCAATCTTTGCGCCAGCTTTGGAAAATTCCTCAAACATGGACTTGGCGTCATCTATCCAGAAATAGGCATTCCAGAGTTTGTCCTTGATTTTCCAGTAGGGAACAATTTCATGATCTGCCGGTTTCTGGCTGAGCATTACAGAAGCATTATCCCGGCGCATTATCGCAAATTCTGGCGGCTCGCCGTAGACGACCGCCTTAAATCCAAGCTGATCACGCCAATAGGAAATTGATATGTTTATATCCGATACCAGCAGCACCGCCGCCTGTTCGGTAATTCTGGCTTTCTGCAATTGAAGTATCCCTGTTGATATTGCGAATGGCCTGACGCTGCCATTAGCAAAATCATGCGGGAATGTCATCCTGATGACGGATACAAAAAGGGCGCGCCGGATGGCACGCCCTTCTTTCCTGGTTGCAAGCCCGGATTAATTGGTAGGAATAAGCACTTTGTCGATTACATGGATCACGCCATTTGAAGTCTGAATGTCTGCAGTAACCACGCGGGCGAAATCGACTGTCACGTTATTGCCCCAGCGGGTGGTGGTAACCTTGGTGTCGCCGCCTTCCTTGATGGTCGGAACCTGGGTAACACCAAGCGGAATGTCAGCAGCGTTCACTTCGCCAGCCACAACGTGGTATTTCAGGATATCGGCAAGCTTGCCCTTGTTCTCAGGCTTCAGCAGATTTTCGACTGTGCCCTTCGGCAATTTGGCGAAGGCGGCGTCGGTCGGTGCAAAGACGGTCAGTTTGGTACCGCCCGAAAGTGCTCCTGCCAAACCAGCGGCCTTTGCAGCAGCGATCAGCGTGTTGAACTGACCGGCAGACGCTGCGGTCTGCACAATGTTAGCGGCGCTTGCCGGAGATGAAACGATAAGGGCGAGTGCCGCTGCAGCGGCATAAACTGATTTACGCATGGAATTCTCCCTGAATTTTCCAAAGTTCTAAGAATGGACCGTTCGTGCCAGCCACTGTTTGCTTTACGGAGAAATTCCCATGTGGATTTGAAAAAGCTCTGATTCTTGCGTTCACATTTTTTTGTGTGATCCAGAGTGCGAATGCTGACGTAGAGAGTCCTTCAAAGCTTGTTGTGAGTACCGTCGCAGAAGGGTTGGCTGTGGGTCTGTTTGCACCCACAGAAATACTTTGTGCCCGCCTTGTCAGCTTTCCAGGCAACCGGCGAAAACCCTGTATCCTTGTGGGAGCCATCACAAAATGGCTGATTGGCAGATTTTCCGCAGGCACACCAGAAATAGTTCTTGCCCTCTTCCACCTCGACCGCGAACGGTTCCTCTTGCGCAATTTCAGCCTTGGTCATTTATCTGGTTCCTCGTTTCGTTTCGATAGAAAATAGGTCTGGATGGGCGAATTCAAGACCGGAGCCAGTTGACGGACCGTCAAAAAATGGTGTCACCAAATCTCACCAGCCACCACCACCGCCGCCTCCACCGCCCCCGCCGGAAAATCCGCCGCCTGATGAACCAGATGAACTTTTTGGCTGGGGCATTGAAGAGGCCATGGCGGCAGATACCGCTGCCATTGAAGACGCCGTCGCCTGTGTGAGTGAATCCCCCCGCCAGCTGCGCCCGTGATACCAGGCGGGTTGGTAACTGCGTTCCGTTCCCCGTGCCGATCTCGCCAGATGGGCGGAATATGCGTTTGACCAGGGTTCCTCGACTCCTAACCCAGCGGCATAAGGCAGGTAGCGTTCATAAAGCTCCTCGGTCATCTCGGGCGCATCACGCATGTTCAGTCTGTTGACTTCCGCCGTTTCCAGATAGAGCTTGAAGCCCTCGATCCGGCTCAGCACCTTTGCGCCCTCCAGCGTAGGGGCAGAAATCAGGAAGAACATTGCCACAATCAGCGCTGCTCCCAGGAACAACAACATGGCTGCGATGCGATAGATCGGCAGGGATGTGACAAACAATGCGGTAGAGAGTGAAGCCAGCAGCAATACAAGGCCGACTGTCATGAATAAAATGGCAGCGATCCTGCCCAAAATTGTGGGAACCGGGGACGTAAACCGGTACCAGCCGATCAAGAGCAAAATCCAGCCAAACACCGAGCTGAACAAAGTCGGAATCACGGCTGACAATCCTTGTTCTGGAGGGCCTTGCAGGATCAAACCGAGGATCAGTGTCACTGCCGCGACTATTACACCGGGCACAAACCAGCCAATGTTCTTGCGGAAGAATTTGCCGCCATATTCGCGAGTAATGGCTGAATGCAGGGCAGAGCGCGCCGAAAGCAGCATCTTTCCATATCTTTTGTCGAGCGGTACCTCATCACGACCGGTAAAGAGCTTTGAGAATAGTGCTCTTTCGCCGGATGATATGGGGCTGCCATTGCCCTCACCCTTTTGGAAACGGATTTTCTTCTTGTCGTCCTCATCAATTACCAGAAGCTTTTTGACCCCTAGCGACAACAAGGCGGCGATGAATGCCAGATCGGTTCCCTTGCCAATCTGGCGAAATGACTTGAAATGCACATATGAAAGTGCCGCCGGAGAAAGTCCCTCCGGTGGATGGTAGAGCGGGATGATAGTTTCTCCGGGCGGGTCACGGCCGATGCGCCACCAGACGACAAGAAAATATATCGGAACCAGGGTCCAGCCGATCCCGAACAGTATCGCACCCAGATTGGCAAAAATATTTGAAAAGAATTCAGAAGTACCACTTTGCGCGATGGCCCCTTTGGTAAACCCGACGGCGATGGTCATTCCCTCATGGGCCGCAAAGGAACGTGTAGAGCGAAATTGCGGCTGCGAACCTTCCCGACCTGAAACCTCATAATCAGAGCCGGCAGCGCCAAAACTACCCGTATAGGCAGCGAGTTGTTCCACTGCCGTACCTTCCGGCAGCGTGACACGGGCTACAACATTGCGGATCGGAAATGACCAGAAATTGCCCGTTACATTCCAGTAAAGCTCGTCATAGCCTTCAAAGAAGCGTAGCTGGCGCGTTGTGGTGTAGGAAATCCGGTAGGTGTGTTCCCCATCGGGGATGAAAACATCAGCATCGCCGATATAGATGCGGAGGAAACGGCCTATCCACTCGGTGTTGTAGGGTGACGGTTCGCCGTTATGTAGGACTTCATTTATTTCAAAACCATTGCGGGTCCAGAACCCCCATTTATCCAACGCCCTTAGCGGGATATCCCTGAAGATACCTCGTCTGATTTCCCGTCCCTCGGAAATAACCTTGATGGTTTCAACGACATCAAGATCGCCATTGGTTTGCACCTTAATGTCAGACTCGAAGGACAGAATCTGTTCCTCTGCACCAGCCTGAATTGGAATGGCAACCAGCAGGAACGCGAGAATTAAAGCAGAGATGATCCTCATCATCAGACGCCTAGTCGAAAGAGACTTTCGGCGTAGCCCGATCGGATTCATCCTCTATCTCGAAGAATTCTGCGGCAGAAAAACCGAATCTGTTGGCGATCAGATTGGAGGGGAAAGATTCCACCGCAATATTATTGTTGCGGACCGACCCGTTATAATATCTGCGTGACAGGGATATTTCGTCTTCGGTATTCTCAAGGGCCTGTTGAAAATCTGCAAAATTTTCATTTGCTTTCAGGTCCGGATAATTTTCGGCAACTGCCATCAATCTGCCGAGTGCGCCGGAAAGCGCGCCTTCAATTTTACCCCGCTCTCCCGGACCGGCTGAACCGGCAGCTACTGATGCTGTACGCAGGCGGGTAACCTCTTCCAGCAGTTCCTTCTCATGCTTCATGTAACCCTTGACGGTCTCCAGAAGGTTGGGGATCAAATCGGCGCGGCGTTTGAGCTGCACTTCTATGCCACTCCAGCCCTCGCTCACCATCTGGCGCAGTCTGACCAGCTTGTTGTAGAGCGAAACGGCATAAAGGCCGATCGCGGCCAAGACCACCAGAATTACGATATTGTCCATGAGTGTCACCCGAATGATTCGACCAAAGCCCGATTGTCACATGATTCCGGCTTTTTGCGTGTGAATTCATGCACAATCCACAACGGCGCACAATGGTTCAAATCCTGCCTGAGGTCGGTAGTGCGGATTAATCCGCAACTACGCCACCCGCTTCGGTCTTCAAAAATGCTTCACCGCACGCCTTGGCAAGTGTCCGTACCCGTAAAATATAGCTCTGGCGTTCGGTAACAGAGATTACACCGCGTGCATCAAGCAGGTTGAAGGCATGGGAAGCCTTGATGCATTGATCATAGGCGGGATGGGCCATCACGATCATCTTGCCGGTTGTCGGGTCCAGCGCTTCCTGCTCCAGGATATGAGTGCATTCTGCCTCGGCATCTTCAAAATGGCGAAACAGGCTATCGGTGTCCGCAACATCGAAATTCCAGCGCGAGTATTCGCGTTCGGTCTGCTGGAACACATCACCATAGGTGACCTTTTCATTACCATCGCGCCCGTTGAAATTCAGGTCATAGACATTGTCGACGTCCTGTACATACATTGCCAGGCGTTCCAGACCGTATGTCAATTCGCCGGAAACGGGTGCACATTCAAAACCGCAAACCTGCTGAAAATAGGTAAACTGGCTGACTTCCATGCCGTCACACCAGACTTCCCAGCCAAGGCCCCATGCCCCCAAAGTCGGGCTTTCCCAATCATCCTCGACAAAACGGATGTCGTGCAATTTCGGATCGATGCCGATTGCATAAAGCGAACCTAGATAAAGTTCCTGCAGGTCCGGCGGAGATGGCTTCAGCAGTACCTGATACTGATAATAGTGCTGCAGGCGGTTCGGGTTTTCGCCATAACGGCCATCGGTGGGTCTACGTGATGGTTGCACATAGGCCGCGTTCCAGCCTTTGGAACCTAGAGCCCGCAGAGTAGTTGCGGGATGGAAAGTACCTGCTCCGACTTCCATGTCGTAGGGTTGAAGTACGACACAACCATACTCGGCCCAATATTTATGAAGCGTCAGGATTAATCCCTGAAATGAGCGGGTTGGATGCATGTGAGCTGGAATGTCAGAAGTCATGAGTGACCCGGATTGCCGTTAATTTACGCTGCGGCTGCTATGCCGGGGATTGGGCGCATGGTCAAGTGCTTGCTGGTATGGAACTCATTTGACCATAAACACTCCGGAGCTCACCGGGACGGAGGAACCGGAAATGCGAACTGCAGTAATGGAACCGCCCTCCACATCAACTTCCAGACCAATATCCGACGGGCGGCCCATCTCATAGCCCTGACGCAGTTCGAATGGGTTTAAGCCTTCTGACAATTCGCCCGCATCCAGCAATTGCACCGCCAGGATTGCAGATGCGGAACCGGTAGCCGGATCTTCAGCAATTCCCGCAGTTGGCGCAAACATCCTTGCTTGATATCCTGCCTTGCCGTCAGCAGTTCTTGTGTAGACATAGGCATTGTGGACATCGGCAAAGTCCATCATTTCGGACCAGCCAGGTTCCGTTGGTCTGGCTTTCGCCAGCGCCGATTGTGAATTTAACGGAACATACAGGAATGTCGGACCGCCCTGCCATTGCCGAATCTTGTGCGAGTCAATTCCGATATCACTCGTTTCAAGACCGAGTGCTGATGCTGCCATTTCCGCTGAAGGGCTTTGCCCCGGCCCAGCAAAGGGTATGACGGGCGCAGTAAACTGCGCTTTTACAGCCCCATCGACACGCTGGACATTGACCGGTACCAGGCCAGCAACTTCCTCCAGCGTGATCACTTCCTCAAAATCTTCGGCGCCCGGATTTTCCTTCATGGCCAAATGGATAGCGCAGCCAATCGTCGGATGGCCGGCGAAGGGGATTTCAGCGGTTGGGAAAAATATCCTGACTTTCGCCGAATGTGTGGGATCATCAGAGGTCTGGATAAATATCGTCTCCGAAAGATTAAACTCGCGGGCGATTTTCTGCATTGTCACAGTTTCCAGACCGTCAGCCTCCTCCACGATAGCGAGAGGGTTGCCTGCAAACTGCTTTTGCGTGAAGACATCTACTGTGTGAAAGGGAAGAGTAACCGGCACAATCAAACCCTACTTTTTCGGCCTGTAGACGCCATCTTCGTCTTTTTCCAGCGACGTAACTTCCTTGGCTTCGGATTTCACCTCTTGTTCCCTGACTGCAGCATCCACCCGAGCCATTTCCCGCTTCAAGGCGCGCCAGGCAATCCATATGACGGCTGCAATCAAACCTATTGCCAAAAGTTGAGGCATTTCACCCTCCCGGAAGTCACTGCTGAATTAGTCTAATCCTGCGCCCCGTTAGAGGCCAAATCTCGACCACAGTGACCGTTCTTCCATGGTTTCCATTAGTGCAGCGGGCAGACCAGCCGCCATTCCTGCACCAAATTCTCCGGCAAATCCGTTGCTGGTGGAAATGTTTCCAATTCCAGGCTGCTGCCTGCCAAACAGGCCTCTCTTTGCCTGTACAAGCTGCAATTCAGCCTTGTCGCCATATCGCTCGCGAATAACTTCGCCCATCAACCCGCAAGTATCGATCAGGCCCATTTCCTTCGCTTGGGCGCCTGTCCAGAACATGCCGGTAAACAGTTCATCATTTTCAGCTAGTTGAGCGCCCCTGGCCTGCTTTACCATGTCGATGAAGACGGTATGAATTTCCGCCTGCAGGGATTTCAGATGATCGATATCGGCCTTTTTTTCCGGCTTAAACGGATCCAGCATGGATTTGTTCTTGCCTGAAGTATAAACCCGGCGCTCGACACCGATCTTCTCAATTGCCTGGGTAAATCCAAAACCAGCCGAAACAACGCCAATCGAGCCTACAATCGATGTTTCGTCCGCAATAATTTCATCTCCCGCAATCGCGATCATGTAACCACCGGACGCCGCTACATCCTCCACAAAAACGAGGACACGTTTCTTGTGTTTTTCTGCAAGCTCGCGAATACGCTGATAAATCAGGCGGGATTGGACAGGCGAGCCGCCGGGAGAATTCACACTGAGCGCGACGACAGGAGCTTTTTTCATCTCAAATGCCTTTTTGAGAGGCCCGGCTACTGTTGCAAGTGAAAGGTTTTGCCGAAATCCGCCAGATGGTGGGGCTATCATGCCAGAAAGCCGGACCACTGGTATCGTGATGTCGCCCCCTCTAAAACGCGCTGGTATTAATTTCTTGAGCTTCATAAATACACCAAATTTGTTCGCGGCCGCATTACCCGTGTTTGCAGATGGCCCGTTCACCGGCCATTTGCAAGGAAATTCAGGAAAATTCGTAAATTCACATTTCCCGCCTGTCTCAAAGGAAGTAAAGTCACAACGTTGCTGCCAGTCGAAATGAATGTTTGGTTTGCATGCACGTCATGAATTTGGAGGAATATCCTGCTTTGACGATCAAGGTAATTGGCGCTGGTTTTGGGCGTACCGGAACCGATTCCATGCGCGAGGCGCTCACCATTCTGGGATTCGGCCCCTGCCACCATATGAAAGCCGTGATGTCTGACGAAGATAACAGACAGATGTGGCGTGCTGTTTCCCAAGGTGCAGATCCGGATTGGGACAAAATCCTGAGAGGTTTCACGTCGTGCATCGATTGGCCATCGGCATATTATTGGCGTGAACTTGCCGAATATTATCCGGAAGCAAGGGTAATCCTTACCAACCGTTCCGCAGAAAGCTGGTGGAAGAGCTTCCAGAACACCATCCTCAAGAGCATCGAAAACAGCAAGGACCGTAGCTCACTTGGTGTTGCGCTGGTTGCAGAGCAGGTTTTTGACGGCAACCCCGGTGACCGGGTAAATGCGATTGCGAAGTTCGAAGCTAATGTGCAATCGGTAATTCATACCATTCCCGAAGACAGATTGTTGATTCACAATCTCGGTGATGGATGGGAGCCAGTTTGTGAACATCTCGGCGTTCCGGTTCCCAATCAGGATTATCCCGGTCTTAATTCAACAGCCGAATACGGGAAGTATGTGAAAAAGCTATAGTCCGCCTGATCCCGGCCAAGGAGATTTAGGGGCAGGACCCTAATCAACCATTCGTCTCCTGCCATTGATCAGTTCGTCGGCAAGTTCAGTCGGTTTGCCATTGGCCTCATGCAGGAAAATACCCGGCGCGATGCAAAGTTTGGCCCGCGAGCCACGTTTTGCCCTGACTATGATGCGTGAAGCTTTTTCACCAGCTTTGGAATGTAGTGGAATGATGGATATTGCTCCAAACCGACCCTGCATTGAGGAAATGACTTCGCCCAGACTTTCAGCTCGGTAGATCAGGTGGACCCAGCCGCCGGGTTTCAATATAGCGGCTGCCGTCCGCAGCCACGCCTCCAAACCGCCTTCCGCCATCTTGTGTGCCAGCGCTTTGAGCGGCTGGGGAGAGGATCTCTGGCCCGGGTGGTTATAGGGCGGATTCATGATCACATGGTCAAATGAGTTGTCTGCAAGGCCAGCTTTCTGCCTCGCACTGCCGGAAAGCGTTACATCAGCTTTCATCAGTTTTGCTCGGTCGGCCAAGTCGGAATTGAATGGCAGTGCCAGGCTATTGCGTGAGATCCCGACCATTATCGGGTCAATCTCCACCAGAACAGCTTCCAGCGCCGGATTTGACTTCAAGGATGCCAAGGCAGCGACACCGGCTCCGGCACCCAAATCTGCCAGCAAGCCCCGTGCATCCTGTGGTAGCGATGCTGCAAGCAAAAGCGCGTCAGAACCTGATCTATGCCCGACTCCTACTGGTTGAAATACTTCAAATCCGCCCCTGTAAAAGCTATCCTGTGAGAGCTGTGGCAATGAATCATCCATACCAATATCATTTGGATTGGTATTGTCAGATTCATCCGTTTCCCGGCTTAGCTTGCTTTTGTCAGTCAGATTATTTCTCCCGGCTTAGTTCCTTTTCCAGGCCGGCATCTTCCAGCAAACGGCCCGCGCGGGCAAAATATTCATCGGTCACCATGATACGTCTTGGAATTATTCCGATCGAGCCTTCCAGAATGCTCATATTGGTGTCCAGCACAATGTGATCGATATTCTGTTCGTTGAATAGCGTTTCAACAAAGTTGACCAGTACCGGATCATTTGTCCGCATGATTTCTCGCAAGGTCAGACGACTTTCAAAAGGTTTTCTCGTGTATCTCAGTTTATGTATGCAAATGAATGAGATTTAAAGGTATAAGGTTTGAGAGCACTTTCAAACCCACCCCAACGGTAAATTGAAGCGCGAATGAGCCAATGTGTCGCTTAATAGGGGGTTGCAAGCAGCGTTCGTTTGGTGTGAACAAATAACCGAGAAAGCGGTAACAAGGCGGCCCGAGGAGAAATGTGATGTCTGGGGTAGTAATTCCGATTGGCGGAGCAGCCAATGAGGACGGGGTAATCGAAAAGAAAAAGGTTGCTCCAAGCGCTCCTGCTGCCGCCAGCATTGATCCGCTTCTGCGGCTTACCCAGTGTGACATGGAAAGAGTGAACCGACTGATCTTGTCAAAGACAGGATCAGATGTCGCGATGATTCCCGAGGTTGCAAAACATCTGATCGATTCGGGCGGAAAGAGGCTGCGCCCGATGCTGACACTCGCAGCATCGCAGATGTGTGGTTACGAGGGTGACGACCACATCCTCTTGTCTGCATCAGTTGAATTCATGCATACGGCCACACTTCTCCATGACGATGTGGTTGACGAAAGTGATATGCGCCGTGGCAAGCTGGCGGCAAGGATGCTCTGGGGAAACCAGGCCAGCGTGCTGGTTGGCGATTTCCTTCTGGGGCAGGCGTTCCGGATGATGGTTGAGGCAGGCTCCATGCAGGCGCTGGAGGTACTTTCGAATGCAGCGACCATTATCGCCGAAGGCGAAGTCATGCAGCTATCCACAGCAAAGAACCTCGATACCAATGAAGACGAATATCTGGCCGTAATTCGATCCAAGACAGCCGCGCTTTTTGCTGCAGCTGCGGAAGTCGGCCCTATAATTGCAGGCCAGGACAAGGCAACCATTAGCGGGTTTCGTTCCTACGGAACAAATCTGGGTCTGGCATTCCAGCTTATCGATGACGTACTGGACTATGGCGGATCTGCTGATGATCTGGGCAAAAATGTCGGTGATGACTTTCGTGAAGGTAAAATCACACTGCCAGTGGTACTTAGTTACCGGCGCGGGACCGATGAGGAACGATCGTTTTGGCGAAGCGCTCTATCAGAAGGTAATGCCGATGACAGCAATCTGCGCGAAGCAATGGCTCTGCTGAACAAATATGACGCTATTGACGATACGGTTGCCAGAGCGCGTCATTACGCTGAAATAGCAAAGGATGCGCTGGCGCCGATGAAATCGGGTCCCCATAAGGATGCGTTGATTGAGGTGCTCGAATTCTGCATTAGTCGCGTAAATTGATCCCGTTTGATTGATTTTTTGCAGCAAAATTCGCTCACAATAATGTGTGCCTTGCCTATGGGGCTCAAATACACCATGTTTCAGACCTATATGGACGTTCAGGATCCTGATTGACGCATGTTCGAATAGCAGGTTTTGTTCGTCTTCCAATATTGTCTGTGAAAAATTGATTGGAAATTCCAGCCCATGAGATTCCGGAATATCAAGAAGATCGCATTTATTTCCAGCCTGGTAATATCTTTTGCCTCCCATGGAACAGCTTTTGCCAATAAGGATGCCGAGGAAACAGATCTCAGTGCAACTGTCGCTGAATCCTCACTTTCGGGAAGTTTTCTGGCTGGTCAGGTCGCAGCAAAAGGTAATGATGATGTTGCGGCGGTTGCGTTTTATGAGCGTAGCCTTGAACTTGACCCCGAAAATTCCGAGCTCAAGCGGTTGCTGTTCCTTGCGCTGGCTGCAAATGGCAGGATAGATGACGCGGTTGTTCTGGCCCGCGAGGGAAATGAAATTCCCCAGGAAGCGACATTTACCAGACTTGTTATCGCTGTTGATCTTCTCAAGAATAAATCGTGGAAAAACGTAGCCGAGACGCTGAACACTCCTGCGGGATCAGAACTGGACAAGCTGGTCGAAAATCTGGTCGTGGCATGGTCGCATTTCGGGTCTGGTGAAACTGCAAGGGCTCTAGAATTAGCATCCAAGATCGATGGGCCGGAATGGGTGGTGGCCATTCGAAACTATCATTCGGGATTGATGTCGGCAGCTATCGGAAATGACGAGGCAGCCATTAGATTTTTCAAGGAAACCACCAAAGACCGCGCCATGGCTGGTGTATTGACAGCTACCTTTATGAGGGCCATTGAGGCGCTTGCACTTGCGCAACAGCGTATGGGTGATCAAGACGAGGCCCTGAAATCACTCAGAGCCGGTCAGGATCTTCTGGCTAGCCACCCGCCATTCAAACATCGCCTGATTGAATTCGGAGAAGGCAAGACGCCGCCGCCGCTGGTAACATCGGCACAGCAAGGCGGAGCAGAAATCTTCTTTAATGTGGGCTCTGCGTTGAGTCAGCAGGGAGGCGCACCTTTTGCACAAAGTCATCTGCAACTTGCGCGCTTTCTAAATCCAAAGAGTGACGTTATCGCAATTTCCCTGGCCGGCTTGTTCGAGAAACAGAAAAGGCACAAGCGGGCAAATGAATACTATGAAGCGATTGAGGAGGATTCTGCGTATTTCAGACGTTCTCAGCTCGAATATGCGCTTAATCTGAACGACCTGGAGGAAAGTGAAACAGCAATCACTATCCTGTCCAGCCTGTTAGAAAGCGAACCTGATGATCTGCTTACATATCTGACACTTGGAAGCGTCTATGCGCAGGATGAGGAATATGGCAAGGCTGCAGAGATTTATGACCGGGCGGTTGAACGGATTGAAAAGCCTGAATCACAACATTGGAATCTCTTCTACCGGCGTGGCATTGCCTATGAACGTACCGATCAGTGGGAAAAGGCGGAACCGAATTTCAAGAAGTCTCTGGAACTTTTGCCGAATCAGCCTGACGTTTTGAACTATCTTGGTTACTCCTGGGTCGATATGGGAATAAATCTGGACGAAGGCATGGATATGATCCGCAAGGCCGTCGAGTTGAAACCGCGCTCGGGCTTCATTGTCGATAGCCTGGGATGGGCGCATTACAAGCTTGGAAATTATCCGGAAGCCGTCAAGGAACTGGAGCGTGCGGTAAATCTGATGCCGGAAGATCCTGTCGTTAACGACCATCTGGGCGATGCCTATTGGAAGGTAGGCCGCAAACTTGAGGCCACTTTCCAGTGGAATCATGCACTGGCCAGCAAGCCGACACTTGAAGAGAGAATCAAGATTGAAGCCAAGCTCAGAAATGGTTTGAAGGAAGAGGAATCCACCGCTGCTTCCGAGCAGTGATTTGTCCGGCAGTTCGTCCCGGATGGTGGTCTGCGAAGCTCCAGCCAAGATCAATCTCTCCTTGCACGTGACCGGGCTGCGCTCCGATGGTTACCATAACATAGATACCATTGTGGCATTTGCCGGTATTGGTGACCGGGTCGTGATCCAGGAAGCAGACGGACCGAAATCCGGCGTGGGATTTGCCGCAAGCGGTCCCTTCTCCGGCGCACTCGGCGAGGACAGCGCCAATCTTGTTCTTCGCGCCGCGCACAGTTTCAATTCTTTTGCGGGCGGCAGTGCCGTTAAACCCATACAATTGATGCTTGAAAAGAATCTGCCGTTGGCCAGCGGAATAG
>JBPCWJ010000066.1:0-3818 GCA_051009635.1 Rhizobiaceae bacterium | reverse complement strand
GCTCTACTACGTCCGGATGATATCAGCAGGTTAAAGCGACGTGGTCTCTATCGCCAGTTCTTCAACACCGTCACGGCGATACATGTCATCGCGGAACTGCACCACACTCTGCTCTACCGACCATGCGGTGATGTAGGTGAAATAGACCGGAACCGGTTCTGCCACGGCAATTTCTGTATTTTCTCCGGTCGCAATAATCCGTTCGATATTGCGACGTTCCCAACCGGGTGTATCCCGCAATATCCAGGTGATCAGGTCGCGGACATTTTGTACCCTTACACAACCGGAGGATTGGAACCTTTCAATTTGTCCAAACAGGCTCTGTTGCGGCGTATCATGCATATACACGGCATGCGGATTGGAAAAATTGATCTTGGTGGATGCCATGGCGTTGATATTGCCTGGATCCTGGCGAAGCATGTACTTGACCGCCTCATCAGTCTTCCAGTCCACCTGTTCGGGTGGAATTTCAGTGCCGTCAGGCAGGAATATCCGGATATTGTTGCGCGTCAGATAGGTAGGATCTTCACGCATGACCGGAATAATGTCCTTCTGGATAATCGACTTGGGTGACGTCCAGTAGGGATTGAGGATAATTTCGTGAATGTTTGAATTCAGGATTGGCGTTTGCCGGTCGATCTTGCCGACAATTGCGGTATGGCGTTGTGCGACCCGGCCAAGTTCCACAGCCTCGATTGAGGCGGCGGGAATATTGACCATCACATAACGGTCGCCCAGATAGCCCGACATTGAGCGCAGGCGCACAAGATTGGTTTCAAGCTGACCAAGGCGAATATTGGCAGGCACATTCATCGCTGCAAACGAATAACGGCCCATGACGCCATCAGCAGGCAAGCCGTGGCGGGCCTGGAACCGTTTCACGGCACCATCAACCCAGCTGTCGAAAACCTCGGAGCTGCCGCTGTTGCGAGGCAGATCGCCGGAGATTATCAACCGCTTGCGAAGAACTGGAATCGTGTCGGAAGTTACCCCGATTTCAAGCTTTTCATTGGCTGGAACAACCGGCCAGCCGCCATTGGCGGCGATTGCCTGGTAATCCTGCATGGCAAGCTCGATGAAATACGGCGTCTTTTCCGAAAAGATCGGAAGTTTCGCGCTTCCCGGAGCTGAATCACCACGGCGGGAATCGAACTGGTCGCTCCAAAGGCCCCGACGGGGGCTATTGAGAACCGATTTTACGGGATCCTGTGCCATCGAGACCGCAGGTATGCTGCCAATCGCGGCCGAACCAGCCAATTTCAGAAAATTGCGTCTCTTCATCTTTGGGTCAAATTCCTGAATTCTCGATAAACAGTTTGGATACGCAGAACCACGCTAATGACATGCACCAAAACTACAAACCCGGCCACATGCCTACTCGTACCCATCTACGAATATACATTCGACATGGCAAGGTTAATACTTTGAGAACATCACACCTTGTTTACTGCCGGAAAAATGCGGTTTTACCTGCACAATTTTGTGAATTCCATTTCAATGTGGCCAATTAATGTCGGCAGCCACCATGCTCATTCACGGTAATGTCAGTAAAACAGGCTAGTTTAGGCGGGGCAGCCAACAAAAAACCGCCCACCAGCGTGCCGGTGAGCGGTTGTTCTGGAAATCACCGGCCAATGGACCGGCAATAAACTGAATTCTTACAGCCGATACAAAATCTGGTCTGTCCAGAATCTCTCCAGCCTTTGAAGGGACCGATTAAGACGGAAAAACTCTTCTGTGTTGATTCCACCGACCTGCTCAATCGAACCAACATGGCGCTTGTAAAGACCGTCAACGATTTCGGCGACCTTCTGGCCTTCGTCGGTGAGCGACACCCGCACAGACCTGCGATCAATGCGCGAGCGTTGATGATGGATAAATCCCTGCTCAACCAATTTCTTCAAATTGTAGGATACGTTTGAACCTAGATAGTATCCGCGCGTCCGCAACTCGCCCGCTGTCAATTCAGAATTGCCGATATTATACAGCAGAAGCGCCTGGACCGAGTTGATATCATTGCGACCCTGGCGGTCGAATTCGTCCTTGATTACATCAAGCAAACGCCTGTGCAATCTCTCGACGAGAGTCAACGCTTCCAGGTAAAGATCCTTGATATTACCGTCGGGGGTTGGCTCAATAGCTTTCCCGACCAGTTCTTGGGTGTTGTTCATATTATTCGCCTCTCCAATTGGCGAGGTTGTTCCCCGCTCTGACAAGGACAATAGGACAATCTAATAAAATTCGAATTAAAACTTACACTTAACGTAGTGTTATCATGGCGAGACCGATTTTAATCACCGTCCGCCATATCATGCGATTTAAGGATTTGTGTTCAATCGCGTTAAGGATTTGTTGGCCAAGAACCTGATCAAAAGCACGTAGATGACATACAAGGTAACGGTCCCAAGGTGAAAACCAGCCTTGATTGGCGAAGCACCAAAAAGCTCCGTCAGCCACAAATGCATGGTCAACTCAATCGCCGCACATGGCAGCCAGAGGACAATTCCCCAAGACGAACCGTTCCACAATCCCAGTGCGGTAACCGGTAGTGTTACTGCCATGAACAGCGAAGCGATACGCCAGTGTTCAGACATTGTGTCGTAACGGTATTCATCACCTTCAAACACACCCGTCAGGCGAACCCAATATTGTAATGCAATGAATAGAAGGCCAATGGACACAACTCGCAGGAATACGACATTTGTCGATTCTGCGCGAATATAGTCCCCAAGCTTTGTAAGCTTTGTCATATCTATCCTGGCCCTCCCCCCGGCCTGGCTGACCGTTTTAGTGAAGCGCTAGTAAATGTTTTCGTCAAGGTTTCCGTGTGGACAACATTGGCCGGTCCGAAAAACTTGGGGTATTCAGGTAGCCGGTAATGTTATATTCGCAGGCTGAAGAAAATAATCTGTTAATTGTGGGAAAACCCAATGAAACGCAGCGTCGATGAAATCGTATCGAGCCGGCGGATGCGGCGAAACCGGCGGTTTGACTGGTCGCGGCGCCTGGTTGCAGAGTCGGGTATATCAACGGACGACCTGATCTGGCCGATTTTCATCATTGATGGTCAGAACAAGCGAGAACCGATCGCGGCGATGCCCGATGTTGAACGGTTATCCGCCGATCTTGCGGTTGATGCAGCGAAAAACGCCGTGAAGCTTGGAATTCCAGCGATTGCAACGTTTCCAAACATAGATTTGGGTTTGCGCGACCCGACCGGATCGGAGATCCTCAACCCCGACAATCTCATCAACAGGGTGACCAGAGCAATTAAGGAAGAAGTCCCCGAAATCGGAATTATCACCGATGTCGCACTCGATCCATTCACCGACCATGGCCATGACGGGATTTTGCAAGACGGCGAAATCTTGAACGATGAAACCGTGGATGTGCTCGCTCGCGCAGCGGTATTGCAGGCTGATGCGGGAGCCGACATCATCGCACCGTCAGACATGATGGATGGCCGCATTGGTGCCATTCGAGACGCGCTTGATGCCGCAGGTCATTCGCAGGTCGCGATCATGTCCTATGCAACAAAATTTGCATCCGGGTTTTATGGCCCCTACAGGGAAGCAGTGGGTACTGGCGGTCTGCTCAAAGGGGACAAGAAGACCTATTACATTGATCCGGCAAATAGTGACGAGGCCATTCGGGAAACGGCGCTCGATATTGAGGAAGGCGCCGACATGGTGATGGTAAAGCCCGGAATGCCCTATCTCGACATTATAAGGCGTCTCAAGGACGAATTTACCATGCCGACATTCGCCTATCAGGTTTCTGGTGAATATTCGATGATAATGGCTGGAATTGAAAAGGGT
>JBPCWJ010000065.1:0-6550 GCA_051009635.1 Rhizobiaceae bacterium | reverse complement strand
GTTTTTTCTCACCTTTTGCCAGTTCCAATGTTGGTTCAGTCGCCCAGAGATCCAATGGTGACGGCGAAACCGGCACAATTATCAGATCGGCGACTTCGATTGCTGGCCGACCATCGACCCCCATTTTTGGCGGGGTATCGATCAACACATAGTCGTAATTTTTAGCGAGTTCGCGAGCCTCATATCTTGCTCCCCAAGCGCTGGCGGTTCTAAACCCCAGATCGGGTGTTTCGTCCCCTCGCCGCTCGCATCGGCTCATGAACCATCTACCCAAACTTCCCTGCGGATCAGTATCGAGAATGGCGACAGTTCTGCCATTGGCTGAAAGCGCTGCCGCGAGATTAAGCGAAAGCGTGGTTTTACCTGACCCGCCCTTTTGTTGCGCTATCGTGATTATCCGCCCCGGCATTATACAAATCTCCCCTTTTGCAATCCGGTTGTCCGGGAGTTTAGGAGGCAATCGCCGGTCAAGCCATGCCAAGCTTGCCATTCCCTGTGGGTAAAAATTGCAAAAATGAGACTTTGCGTTACGCCTACTCACTCTCCGGCATCACCATCAGAGGCACGGTGAGGCAGGCTTTGTCCGTTCCCGCTGACACGATTTGCGGGACGCAGGATATATTCCAGGGAGGAAAACATGCGAAATTATTTGCTAGCAGGCGTGTCGCTTGCCGCCATGTTGAGTGCCGGCGCGGCGCAGGCAGAATCGATCAAGGTCGGTGTGCTGGCCACGCTAGAGGGAACCTATACGGTTCTTGGTGAAGACGGAATTCGTGGTCTTAAGACTGCTTTGGGCGAGGCTGGTAACAAGGCAGGTGGAAAAGACATAGAAGTTATCATCCAATCTACCGATGCAAGTCCTGACAGCGCCGTACGCGGAGCTCGCAAACTGGTCGAGCAGGACAAGGTTGATTTTGTAATTGGTCCGCTATCGGGATCAGAAGGTATCGCTCTACGCGACTACGCAAAAACGCAACCTCAAACTACCATCATCAACGGAATTTCCGGTGCGCAGGAAACGACTTTTGTTGACCCGGCCGAGAACTTCTTCCGTTTCAATATGGATGGCGCACAGTGGGGCGCCGGACTTGGTGAATATGTCTTCAACGAAAAAGGCTGGAAGGTAGTTGCTACTGTCGCGGAAGACTATTCATTTGCCTACACCAACTTCCTTGGTTTTGCGCATGGATTCTGTAAAGCAGGCGGAAAAATTGTTGAACGTCAGTGGGTTCCACTCGGTACAAAGGACTTTGCATCGATCATCGCGGCTTTGCCTGATGATGTGGACGCCATTTATCTGGGACTTGGTGGCGGTGACGCAGTCAACTTCCTGAATCAGTACCAGCAGGCCGGTGGTGACGCCAATCTGATCGGCGGAACGATCATGGTTGACGGAACCGTGCTCTCCTCAAAGGGCGAAGCCAAGAATGCTTTGATCGGAACACCTTCCTCCGGTCCACAGGCCGACACTTGGGACAATCCAAAATGGCAGGCTTTTGTAAAATCCTATCAGGACGCATTCGAGCCTGACAAACGCTTCCCGAGCCCGTCACTTCTGGCAACCGGCTACTACAATGCGACCAATGCAGCGTTGCAGTGCCTTAATGATGTCAATGGTGATCTTTCGGACAATCATAGTGCATTCCGTGGTTGTCTTGCCAGTCTGGAGCTTGATGCTCCAAACGGCATGATCAAACTGGATGATAACCGGCAAGCCATTGGTTCGAACTTCGTCATTGAAGTGTTTGAGCAGGATGACGGAAACCTGGCCACCAAGATGGTTAGCAAAGTCGACGGTGTTACCCAGACCTTGGGTGATGATGAAGCAGCATTCCGTGCGCTCGGATTGCCATCGCGCGATATCGTGGACTGCGACTAATAGAAGTTGCTGACCGCCTCGATTTTCCATGAGAATCGAGGTGGGGCGAGCCTTCGGATCACGAAAGTTTTGTGATCATGCAAGAGGCTCTCAGTATTCAGCCCCGGGCATTTTTGCCCGGGGAACGATGAACTGCGGAAACTCGTTCCTTCAATCCCTGCAAGAAGACCGATGACGCTGATAACCTATCTCACACGCGTTCATTTTGCTGATGGTGTTTTGGAAGAAGCGCTTTGGGCAGAAATGGAATCCGGCCAAAAACAAAGGCCATTGATTTTGGCCGACAGTAGTGACCCCGATATCGTCCTAGATGAGCGGTTGATGTCGAGCCTGCCGGTAAGGGCACAGCCGGCCATTTTCTCGGATATTCCCCATATTCCAACCGAATCTTCGGCTCGCGATGTTGCAAAGCTGTACCAGGAAAAGAACTGTGACGTGCTACTGGCATTTGGAAGTGGAAGGGCAATTGATCTCGCGAAGATTGCAAGGGTCGCCATTGCCCATGATTCAGGTTTGGCGAAGTTTTCCTACAGAAGTGGCGGTTCAAGACGTATAGGCGACAAACTCCCCGACATGTTTGCAATTCCAGGAATCTCGGGCTTTGGAGCGGCAGTCAGTGCACACGCGCCTTTAATCCTGAATTCCGGGGAGCGTGCATTGGTCATGTGCAAGAAACTCATTCCTAACGTGACCATTTGCGACCCTACCCTGACGCTGAACTCCACCGCTGTTCAAAGTGCAAGCGCTGGTGCGGGTGCCATCACCCACTGTATCGAGGCGTTCATTTCCAAGGGTTACAATCCACCTGCTGAAGGCATCGCGCTTGATGGACTTAACCGGGCGGTCACAAATTTACCGATGGTATTGCAGGACAACAGAAATCTGTTGGCAAGACGAGAGATGATGGCAGCAGGGCTTAACGGTGCGCTTGCATTACAAAAGGGTTTGGGCGCCAGCCACGCCATCTCCAATGCGCTCGAAGCAGTTAGCGACCTGGCGCTAGACCAGGGCGCACTTAACCGGATTTCCCTGCCCAGTGTCCTGCATTTCAACCGGAATGCGGCCCCGAGCAAATTCGATATGTTGAGAAAAGTGTTCGATTTGGACGCAGAGGACAATTTGGCCGAAGGAGTAAACGACTATTTCAATAACCTGCCGCTGCCAAAGTCTCTGTCCCAGCTTGGTCTGGAATTGGCACATCTGGAAGCTGCGGCCACTGTCGCCTCCGAGGATCTTGCAACAGATACAAATCCCCGCCCCGTGGAGATCGGGGACTATCTCTCCATTATGCGTTCGGTTCATTGAAGGACGGAAGCATGAAGCCCCTGTTGATCAATGGCGAGTGGGTTACAGTACCTGACAAAATCTCATACTTTGGTATGAGAACGGCTGTTTCCGAGGGCATCGGGCATAACTTTAAGTATTTTTCTTGCACTTTTTGTCTTGACCAAAGGCCGATTTCGGTCGGAGGCTGTCAGTCTACTCGCAATTCGGCATGAGATCGAATGCGTGTCCGGGAGGAGCTTGCAATATGAGTGGCGCCATTTCCGTGCATCACGGTGCCTTTGGCCGTGCCGCACTCTATGATCTTGACAAACCGATGATCACCCACGCCCATCGTGAGGCGCATCTGATTTTCTATATTGATGGCAGTTTTGGAAATGTACGCATCTGCGATGAGGATGTGATTATAGACAATACGGTTGCTGCAGCTGTCAGTCCCTGGCAACCCCATAGCTTTAATGCTTGTTTGCCCACTGGGTCCTGTATGTGTCTGGTTTTGTACATAAAACCAATCTGGTTTCTGGAAAACAGCCAGTCTGTTGAACACGCAGTCAGCTTCGGGAAACCAAGCATAAATGTGACGAAATCCATTGGAGAATGGATTTTCCGGTTAACATCCTTGTTGCTTGAGCAGGAAGGCTCGGAACTGTTCGACGGATTTCTCTTCGAAATGACCCGCCAGTGCTATGAGCAATCATGGAGAGACAAGCCACCAGCCAGTATTTTGACCAATGCCCGGGCAAAATATATCGACTTTCGAGTCCGCAGATCCATCCGCCTCATGAAGGAAAGTTTTACCGATGATGTTGATATAGAGTGGCTGGCACGGGAATCTGGACTTTCCAGGCCACACTATTTCAAGCTTTTCAAGAAGCAGATGGGGATCACCCCAAATATCTACCTCAATACATTGAGGGCTGAGCAGGCTATTGATGATCTGATGATGACAAACAAGTCCGTGACAGATATCGGATTTGACCTTGGTTATTCCTCCCAGGCGAGCTTTACCAGGTTCTTCACATCAAATGTCGGCATACCACCAAGCGATTACCGGCGTGTTGCCCATATCGCCTGAATGGCAGCAAAGTGTGACACCGGCACTTTTTGGCGATGATAGGCCAATCGGGAATACTTTGGGGTATGCCCTGTTCAACCGAACATTCCTAATATTTTGTGGCTCACTCGGGGATATTTTGCCGAGATGCGATGGGGAGGTCTCGTGCCGGAACTAAACGGCTGCAGCAATAAATGGATTGAATGGTCAACCGCCCGGCGGAGGACCACATGAAACGCTATTTCGAGCGCCATCCATTTTGGTCGTTGATCATCTTCCTTGTGTTAGCCTTCCTGATATGGATGATATTTGCGGTCTGGCCAGCCTGGCTGATTGATCTTATCGGGCGCAAGAAAATCTTCCTGAATGCGATCTTCAACGGAATTACCCTCGGTGGGCTTTACTTCCTCGTTGCCAGTGGTTTTACGTTGATTTTTGGACTTATGCGCAATGTAAACCTCGCGCATGGCTCTCTCTACCTGCTTGGCGGCTATATCGGCTATTGGGTGGCTTCGACTACCGGCTTTTGGTTGCTGGCGTTCCCGGTCGCTTTCATTCTCGTTGGCGCAGTTGGGATCCTGTTGCAGCTCTTTGTCTTCAGGCGAATGGAAGGAGATGACCTTAGGCAGACACTTGTGACAATCGGTATTTCCATAGTCATGGCAGATTTAATGTTGTGGGGTTTTGGCGGCGACTTCTACAATATCAACCCACCTTCCTGGCTAAGCGGGCCGATCAAGACTTTTTTTGTTACCGGCGTGAAACGCTCCTCGGGCGAACTAATCTATATGAGCTATCCGGTCGTGAGGCTCGTTATCTTTGCTGCTGCAATCGCCATTGGAATGGGCATGTGGCTGCTGCTTAACAAGACACAGATCGGCATGCTGATCAGGGCCGGTGTCGATGATCGTGAAATGCTGGCAGCTAGCGGCGCACGTATTCAGCTTGTGTTCGTGTGCGTGTTTGCATTTGGTGCAGGATTGGCTGGTCTTGCCGGTGTCGTTGGCGGAACATTCCAGACCATTGCGCCCGGTGAGGATATTCGATTCCTGTTGGCATCCCTCGTTGTGGTGATCGTCGGCGGAATGGGGTCAATTACCGGAGCGGCGATCGGGGCGCTTATTATCGGTCTGGCTGAGCAAATCGGATCCGTCTACTTCCCAACCTATGCCGTTGTTCTGACCTTCCTGATCATGGTGGTTGTGCTGGCCTTCCGTCCGCAAGGATTAATGGGGAGGTCCGGCTGATGGCGATAGCGCAACCCTCTTCCCCGCACGAAAACACCTCCGGACTGACTGATGTAAGCGCATCTGATCGAAAGGAAGATTTAACCTGGCAACAGAGAATACCAACCGGATACTGGGTGCTTGCTGCAATTCTCTTGCTTATGCCGGCAATGGCTTCTGATTTCACGCTCGATCAAATTTTCGGACGTACATTCATCATTGGCATGATTGCCTTGTCGCTGATGTTCCTGGCGGGCTATGGCGGGATGGTTTCGCTGGTTCAGATGACCATTGCCGCTGTGTCCGGATATATGCTGGCTATTTTTGGAACAAGCGCGATTACCGCGATATCTTTGGAATGGCCGTGGTGGATTGTCATTCCGCTGGCACTGATCATCGCAGTAATTTTCGGAACCGCCGTGGGTGCGCTCGCAGTGCGTACCGAAGGTATCTACACGATCATGATCACGCTGGCTATTTCTTCAGCCTTTTTCTACTTTGCTCGCCAGAACTATACGATATTTAACGGTTTTTCTGGTTTCAATGGCGTGCTTCCACCGCAATTGTTCGGGGTCGATTGGCGTGGAGCGAAAGCACTTTATTATCTCACCTTGTTCTGGGCCGCGCTTTCCTATCTTGCGGTTTTGTATGTGTCCAAGGCGCCATTTGGGATGGCCCTTCAAGGCATAAGGGACAATCCCCGACGCATGGCAGCTCTAGGCTACAACGTCAATGCTCACCGGATTGCGGCATATGCATTTGCAGCCTTTATCGCTGGCATCGCGGGTATTTTAAATGTCTGGCAATATGCGCAGATTTCGCCAGGTACAGCCGGAACCGGACCG
Organism: Rhizobiaceae bacterium; assembly: GCA_051009635.1. Taxonomy (GTDB): domain Bacteria; phylum Pseudomonadota; class Alphaproteobacteria; order Rhizobiales; family Rhizobiaceae; genus BOKV01. Next base: position 262 of record JBPCWJ010000065.1, on the reverse strand, counting down.
GTAATCGATATTCTGGTCATTGCCGTAATTGGCGGAATGAAACGGCCAATCGGTCCCTTTATCGGCGCATTCATCTATGTGGTCCTGAAAACCTTTGCGATCGATATTCTTGTCTCCATGGGGCTATCAGGAGACCGTTTCCAATTGCTGATCGGTATCAGCTTCCTGCTCATCGTTTTCTTCTCACCTGACGGGATCCTGGGCCTTTGGGAGCGCTGGAAGGAAAGCCGTAACCGCGATCCGTTGACAGGCAGGCAGGGTG
>JBPCWJ010000064.1:0-2633 GCA_051009635.1 Rhizobiaceae bacterium | reverse complement strand
GGTATCGAAAGCTGCGGACGATCCGGGCGAGGGGATCATCATCCATAATGACGGCGCGCACTTTTCCGCTGGTGTGAACCTGAATGTCTTTCTGGAAATGATCGAAGCCGGGGATTGGGACGAAATAGACAGTTTCCTCCATGATTTTCAACAGGCAGTCGCGGGATTGAAATATTGCAAGGTTCCGGTGATCGGCACGCCAAGCGGTCTTGCCCTCGGCGGCGGGTATGAAGTGCTGGCCCATTGTGACTGCATTGTTGCGCATTCCAATGTTGTCATGGGGCTGGTGGAGGCGATGGTGGGTGTCATTCCTTCAGGTGGCGGTGTGAAGGAAACCTATTTGCGCTGCTACCGGCTATCAGGAAGCTGGCAGGATGCGGCCTGGCAGACATTCAACCAAATCGGTTATTCGACAACAGCGACATCTCCAGATCTTGCGGTAAAGCTTGGATATTTTGAACCGGGTCGTGACAGACAGGTCATGAACCGAGACCGATTGCTCAATGGTGCGAAGGTAGCACTGAAAGAACTTCAAGAGGGATATAGCGCTCCGGGCATTCCCCAAATGGAACTGGCCGGAGCTGAAACCTATGATGCAATGAAGAAATTCCTTGCTGAGGGCAGAGAAAAGGGCAAGTTTCTCGATCACGATGTTACAGTCGCGCAAGCTGTTGCAAGAATTGTCACCGGTGGTGAGGATGGAGGTGGTACCGTTGATGAAACGGAGATGTTTGCCCGAGAAAGGCACGAATTTATAAGCCTGTCACATACACAGGAAACCAAGGCCAGGATTGCATATCTTCTGGATAACGGGACACCATTGCGAAATTGATTTGTTGTGATCGGCTAATTTCAGATATCGATGATATTCAACAAGAAGCCAATTGAAACAGGGCCGAAATTACATGATGAAACTGTGGTATGCCCCAGCCTCGCCTTTCGTCAGAAAAGTTGTCATTACCTGCGATGAAGCAGGCCTGTCAGACCAGATTGAACTCCATCGGGTAGATACGAATGTAATTGACAGTGATGAAGAGCTTCGACGACACAATCCAGTCGGCAAGATTCCAACGCTTGTGCTGGATGATGGAGCCGTTCTGTATGATAGTCGTGTAATTTGCGCCTATCTTGATGAACTGAATCCCGGAAACAAACTAATACCTGCAGAATCCGGGCCAAAGTTCCGTGCAATGACGCTAGAGGCCTTAGCTGACGGAATAATGGATGCGGCGGTGAACTCGCGCTATGAAACCGCCCTACGCCCCAAGGAATATCGATGGGAAGGTTGGGTGGCCGGGCAGTTTCAGAAAATCGAAACAGGTCTGGACAGTCTGGAAGCAAACCATGGTAGCGATTTAAATGGGCCGCTAAGTATCGGTGTCATTGCCGTAGGTTGCGCTCTCGGATATCTGGAATTCCGATTTGATGATTTTGACTGGTCAAAAGGCCGGCCAGGTTTGTCTGCTTGGTATGAGGAATTCAAGACACGTCCGTCTATGATAAACACCATTCCATGATTGGACTAAGGTGCCCACAATTCCGGCTTTCGCCAGGGTAGGGGAACTGAAAGCTTTCCCTTCGGCGAAGAACTGGTTTCATTCAAACTGATCACCTGCCAAGCTCCGGCCCATTCCTTCGGTAATGGGTAGGGTGGTTCGACGGTTTCTTGCGGAGAAAAACCCAATCTTCCGTAATAGGCGGGATCGCCAAGGACATAGACATTGGTCACGTGAAAACTTCCCAATATTCCCAAAGCTCTATGAGTTATTGCACTGCCAATGCCTTGCCTTTGACAATTTGTGGAAACCGCCAACGGACCCAGCAACGCTAACTTGTCTTGATATCCTGGAACGCTGCAATAGGTCATTATGATGTGGCCAACCGGGGCGTTATCCTTGATCGCCACCAGTGAAAGAACATCAGTACGTTCCTGCAGTAGCTCTTTTACAAGGGGCAGCAAATCTTCGTCAGGGAATGCGTCAGAATAGAGCGTCTCGATTGAAGGAAGGTCTTCTGGCAGGCTTTCACGGATTTCAATGTTTTCCATCATGCTGTTGTCTTTGTGGAGAATAAAAAGGAGCGTTCGTCAAATTCCGGATAATTTCGCATCAGCCTCCAATAGCTGCCCTGCCACCCAAACATGAAACTGATGTGTCGCTTCATCCATGACAGGGGAGAAACGTCCGCCATCAAATCCGCTGGCAGAGCGGCCTTTCTGCATCGCCTCAACAACACTGATATCCTCAACAAATACGCTCTTCCAAAGTTTTGCGTTCTTGACGCGTAGCTCTTCCATGTCCGGCGCCGTCATTGCCGGGGAGGAATAGAACAGGCTGACATGCTCGCAAGTTTTTCCGTTTTCCACCGGCTCGACGATCATTGCAAAAATGTGATCCTTGTGTACCCCCAGCAGGGTATTTGGAAAAACAGCAATATATTCGCCGCTTGTATCCCATTTGCCCGATGTATTTTCAAACCGGTCAAATCCACGTCCATCGGTGTCCAATTGTGGATTGTAGACATGTGTTAACTGCCCGGCCCAAGGCTCATCACTCAAAAATATTTTCATGGTCTTCCAGTCGACTATAGGCGTTAAGTCCCGGGTGAACAAAGGGGATATGGTAGCTCTCGCA
>JBPCWJ010000063.1:0-3561 GCA_051009635.1 Rhizobiaceae bacterium | reverse complement strand
GGCGTGGTGGGTATGGTCACTATCTGCACGCGGGTCCGCAAGTTCCAGCAGGTGCTGGATATTGCGGAGCGCTATTCAAATGTCTTTTGTTCAGTTGGTACTCATCCGCACAATGCCGCCGAAGAGTTGGACATTACGGCAGAACAACTTGTTGAACTGGCCAGTCATGAAAAGGTTGTGGCAATTGGCGAGGCGGGGTTGGATTATCATTATAATAATTCACCGAGAGAGGCTCAGGCGCAAGGTTTTCGGACACATATTTCTGCTTCACGGATAACCGGTCTGCCATTGGTTATTCATGCCCGCAGTGCAGACGAAGACATGATCGAGATTTTGCGGGATGAAATGGGGAAGGGTGCCTTCTCCTTTATTCTCCATTGTTTTTCTTCCGGCCAGAAATTGGCGCAGGTTGGAATTGAACTGGGGGGCTATGTTTCCCTTTCGGGTATTCTTGCTTTCAAGAACAGCGGAGAAATCCGCTCAATTGCAAAAGAACTGCCTCTCGATCGCCTGCTTGTAGAAACCGATGCGCCTTATCTGGCGCCGCCGCCCCATCGCGGCAAACGGAATGAACCGGGCTATGTTGTTCACACTGCGCTGGTTCTGGCCGATACGCTGGAAATCAGCATGAAGGAAGTTTCCGAGGCTACGACGGCAAACTTTTTTCGGTTGTTTGCAAAAGTTCCAGAGTCAGCTTTTGGGGAAACAGCGCTTTGACATTGCGGTTTACAATTCTGGGATGCGGATCTTCACCCGGAGTGCCACGCGTTCACGGCGAGTGGGGAGCTTGCAATCCAGACAACCCAAAAAACCGGCGTTTGAGATGTTCCCTGCTGGTGGAGCGTATTGGTGCGAATGGCAAGACGGTTGTTGTAATTGATACAAGCCCCGATTTCCGGCAGCAAATGCTTAATGCCGGGGTAAAAAAACTGGATGGCGTGATTTATACACATGCCCATGCAGACCATGTGCATGGCATTGATGATTTGCGCGGCTATACACAATTGCAAGGCGAGCGGATCACCACCTATAGCGACGAACCCACTTTTGAAAGGCTGATGCAGGGATTTCGTTACTGCTATGAAACTCCTGAAGGCGGTATCTATCCGCCCATTCTTGAAAACCGGACAATTAGAGCCGGTGAGGCGTTTGAAATTGATGGTGACGGCGGAAAAATCAGGTTTTTCCCAATCCTGCAGACACATGCAAACATTACTTCGCTAGGCTTCCGTATTGGAGGCGATCTCGACAAGTTCGCAGGCGGTTTGTGTTATTCATCCGATATTTCGGCGATCCCCGACGAAAGCGTGAAATATATCAAAAATCTCGATGTCTGGATTGTGGACGCACTTCAATACCGTGCGCATGTCAGCCATTTTTCGCTAGGAGAGGCGCTTGAGTGGATTGACAAGCTTAAACCCAAGCGAAGCATCCTGACACACATGCATATCCCGCTGGATTATGATGCAGTCATGGCCGAAACCCCAGATCATGTGGTTCCGGCATATGACGGCTTAACCCTGGAGTTGCCGGTTTTGGCAACTCCGGATGCCGCCGAACTTAACGGGTGACCCGGAATCCATCGAATATCGGAAACAAGTTCATTCCACGTACCCGATAGCGTGGGCGCTGATAGCGTTGATAGCGTGGCTGGCGATAGCCGGGGCGCTGGTAACGTATCCTTCTGGAATTTGCGGTTCTCACGGTTCTGCGCTGGGATCGCACATTGGTTCTAGTCGCCCTGTTACGTGGGGCAACAGAAGCCACATAGTTGCGTTCAATTCGCGTATTGACGACGAAGTCGGTTTTCCATCCGGTATAGCGCTCTGTGCCATTATCCGTAATGGTCAGTGAGGTGCCGGGTGTCATCATTGTGGCCAGCCTCTTGCGAAGTTTTTCCGAAATATGAATTCGGTCAAGTGCTTCAGACAAACGAACATTCGTATCGGCATATGGATCAATACCCAACAATGCGCGGTTATTGTCGCCAATACGATTTTCGAGTGTGAACACATTCCATCCTGTCTTGCCAGTCTTCCGGTCAAATTGTGTTGTCACCAGAAGATGGGTACCAATTGGTTTTTTGGGATCATCGATCCTGACAGGAGCTTCAAAGACCGGTTCGAAATTCTGGCGTACGGACAGGATTGCGTTTGGCGGGCTGTCCTTGCCTGCGGCCTTGTAGATAGCATCGATGACTTCAGGTGTCGGTGAGCCTGTTACCGGCAATTCATTTGCTTCCTGAAAACGTCTGATTGCTGCGCGCGTATCACGGCCGACCAGTCCGTCAACATCACCAGCGTTAAAGCCAAGCTTGTTGAGTATCGCCTGCATCTCTCGTGCCTGGTCAGGGTGGTTACGACGTGTGATCAAAATGCGAAGAGGTTTCTCATCTTCCGGAACTTTGTAGACAATTCCGCGGTGAACCGGGAGTAGGGTGCCTTCTTCTGATATCAACTCGGAAGGCTCCTGCCCGATTATCGAATCCGAGACAAAATTGATTTTCCATGGTTCGTCGGCCGTATCTGCTTTCAAAAAAGCCTGCTTTTGAGTTTTCAGGATTACGGCGGGCTTGTATTGCCAGGGCATGGATGGTCGCGGTAGCGTTTCATGGCTGACCGCTTGTGGCAGCACCATGTCGCCATTAATGAGCACATGGGCGCCGGAGCTAGTCAGGCCGAACAGCTCTTCATCAAACCCGTCTGGCAATCTCACGCAGCCATGGCTTGCAGGATAATTCGGAACACTGTCTGAGCCATGCAATGCAATTCCAGTCCATGTCAGCCGCTGCATGAATGGCATAGGCGCGTTGCTGTAGATATTTGAGCGGTGAAATTTCTTTTTGTGCAGGATTGAATAAATGCCCGTCGGCGTGGAATGACCCGGCTTGCCGGATGAAATCTTTGATTCGGAAATCGTCTGGTTTCCACGAAAAACCTTAAGGCGCTGTTCGTTGAGCGAAATGACAATCTGTAACTGATCGTCAGCCGAGACGCTCTCCGGTGCGAAACTCGCAGCGGCTGGTACAGAACCGAACTTCATGAGCATTAAGGCGGAAATGATCCCAAGGGTCGCACGCATCATACTTCCTCTTACTCTTACTCTTAACCGGCCCCAGAACTTCAGCATAGGACGTGGCTGCCGTTGTGGCAATTGGCAGGAATTCAAATCATTGTCAGTGTGGTATTCGCAAGCAGTCGGACGGCTACTATAGAGGAAGAATGTTAAATTCACACAAAAATGCCGGTGCATGGTAAACGTGCAACGCTGGGGGTTTTTGAGTGGACGGTGTGATGTGCCTATGATTGTAGAGTTAGTTTCAAAAGAGAAAACATTATAAATAACAATGCGTACTATGCATTTGCTAAAATTATGAACTAATAAAAAAGTTCCATAATATATCTTATGCAATTAATTGATCAATCGGTATTGAAAGGAAAATGGAGCTGCGTCATCTCCGCAACTCCCATAAGTTAAATCAAAGGCGGTTCACCCATGAACATGTTCGGCGATCAGTTCTGCCACTGAAGGCCCCGGCCCCACAAGCTCCAGAACGTTGCG
>JBPCWJ010000062.1:0-3079 GCA_051009635.1 Rhizobiaceae bacterium | reverse complement strand
AACCGGCACCCTACGAATTGCTGCTGAGCGCAATGCTGGGTGTCTGGCTTTTATTTGGAATGCGGATTCCGCGTGAAGTCCTGCCACTATTGCTGCTTCTGACATTATTCAACATTGGGGGTGTTATTTCATCCTTCCAGGGCGTGGACTGGAGCGGCGGACTGATCTATGTCGCCGTATCCTATTTTCTGGCTTTGACCTCGGTATTTTTCGCCATCCTGATCATGCAGGATATGGGCCGGCTCCGATTAATATTCAGGGCCTATGTCGTTGCAGCCTTGATTACCAGCCTCCTGGGTATTGCCGGTTATTTGGGAGTGATCCCCGGGTCCGAGATCTTCACCAAGTATTCCCGTGCCATGGGTGCGTTTCAGGATCCAAATGTGTTCGGGCCATTCCTGACCGTGCCGATCCTCTACCTGATCTATGGCATTGTGAACCGTTCAGTGGGCCTGTTGCCGATCCGGATTGGCCTTCTTGGTATACTGTCTGTCGCGTTGCTGCTCTCCTTTTCCCGTGCGGCCTGGGGAATGACATTTCTTTCTGCGATCCTTTTCTACGGGCTTCTGATCATCAATGAGCAGAAGGCAAAAACGCGATTGAAATACATCATCATCGCCATCATCGGATCGCTGGCAGGTATTGTCATGATAGCAGGACTAATCCAGCTTGATGTTGTGTCGGACCTGCTGGACCAGCGGTTGAAGCTGGTCCAGGATTATGATGGCGGCAGGGGCGGACGATTTGCAAGACATGCGCAAGGTTATCTGTATGCGCTTGAAACACCTCTGGGCGTTGGCCCGCTACGGTTCGGTTTCATATTCGGTGCCGACACGCACAACAACTTCCTGAAAGCCCTGATGGATTATGGCTGGATTGGCTTTGCCAGTTGGGTGACGTTGCTGGTGGTAACAGTGGCAGCTGGTTTCAAGCTGCTCTTCCGGCAGAGGCCCTGGCTACCCTATTTCCAAATCGCATATGTCGTGTTCATCGGCCATCATGTAATCGGCAATGTGATTGATACCGACCATTGGCGTCATTTCTACCTGCTGATGGGCATAATCTGGGGCTGTATCGGTCTGGAACTACGCTGGCAACGCGACAAGGCAAGGCGGGAAGTGCAAGAAGGCAGTTTTGCTAAAATGCCGGTGAGTCCAACGGTGACTGCCGACTAAGTGGTCCCGCCAGTCTAACATAAGAAAAAGCATGAAATGGTCGGAGCGAGAGGATTCGAACCTCCGACCTCCCGTCCCCCAGACGGACGCGCTACCAAGCTGCGCTACGCTCCGAAATCGCGCGGACTATAGGCACGGTATAAGGGCAATTTCAACAATAAAGATTGTCAGAACGGGCTCAATTCAGTCGCCACGCACCTGATCCAGCAATCGCTTGCATTCCAGAAGCTCATAGAGGGTCGATTGCAGGCTCCGCCGATCATCCGAAGACAGCCCACTGCCCGTCCCCGATAATTCTGCATCCTTTTCGGTTCCGCGAAGTTTTTTCATAAATCCCTTTGATTTGGGCTCGGTAATTTCGCTAACCGATACTGCCCGCTTACCCGATCGCGCCGTATTTTCGTTTTCAGCGTCTGATTCTTCGCTTTCACCTTGAATATCCGAGCCTGCATCTGATGACTTGCTACCTGTGTTGGTTGAGGCAGCTTCCAGACCAACCTCAATGTCGCCACGGCCAACCGAGACGACGAATTTGTTGCCCTGTTCCTTGAGAATGCGCTGAAGGCCGCGGATCGTATATCCTTCTTCATAGAGCAGATGCTTGATGCCGCGCAGTAAATCCACGTCGTCAGGGCGGTAATAACGACGACCCCCACCCCTTTTCAAAGGTTTGATCTGCGAAAACCTTGTTTCCCAGAAACGAAGTACATGTTGTGGCAAGCCGAGATCATCGGCCACTTCACTGATTGTTCTAAATGCGTCCGGACTTTTATTCATCTGGCCGCCTCCCAAAAAAGAATCTGGCGCCCCCGAACAATACCATGAACAGGTCAGGCGTTAATGTCCAGAACCTTTGAAAGCTCAAGTTGATTTTGCAATGATTTAGGCTCGCAGCCCTGGCTACTCACCGTCTGCCGGGCCGTCCTTGTGGCCGTCCAGCACTGCAGCCTTGAGCACATTTGAAGGCTTGAACACCATCACGCGGCGTGGCGTGATCGGAACTTCCTCTCCGGTTTTGGGATTTCTCCCGACCCGTTCGTTCTTTTTGCGCACCACGAATGACCCGAAAGATGACAGTTTTACTGTTTCTCCCAGGACGACCCGTTCGCAGATGGTATCAAGAACCATTTCTACAAGTTCAGAGGATTCAGTGCGTGAAAGCCCCACCCGCTGGTACACGGCTTCGCTCAAATCCATTCTTGTGACGGTTTTACCCCCCATCTTCTCAATCCTGTCGCCTGTTAGTTTCCCGCCGCTTAAGGCAAATTCAAATTCAATTATTGACGTGAACCCAAAATTCGCAGGCCAATATCAAATATATGACCGGCCAGCAAAATTAAGCCCAAATATATATGCGCCCATGACCTGCAAACCAAAAACTGGCGTCCCCCGACAGCCTGCAAGCCCATATATAAACATCAACCCTACATTCTATAAAATGCAGAATAAATACTATCGAACAATTCGGCAAGTATTTCAATGCCGTGCAGCAAATTGGCTTACCAGCGTAGTAATACCGAACCCCAGGTAAAGCCGCCACCCATAGCCTCAAGCAGCACAATATTACCGCGTTTGATCCGGCCATCACGCACTGCTTCACACAGGGCAAGCGGAATTGAGGCTGCAGATGTATTTCCGTGGCGATCAACCGTGATGACCACTTTCTCGCTGGGAATGCCCAATTTGCGTGCGGATGCATCGATAATCCGCTTGTTGGCCTGATGGGGAACAAACCAGTCAATATCTTCCGACGTCATGCCGGTGGTTGCGTAAGCCGCCTCAATAACATCCATGATCATTCCGGCAGCATGGCGGAAGACCTCGCGGCCCTGCATACGCACGTGTCCGGTGGTCTGCGTCGAGCCGGGACCGCCGTCGACGTACAGCGCGTCGTGCAGTCGGCC
>JBPCWJ010000061.1:0-8015 GCA_051009635.1 Rhizobiaceae bacterium | reverse complement strand
CCTGGGTCCAGCTTCCTGAAGGTGATGTGACAGGTCACGACCTGGGACCAAACGGTCTCGCCCTGGCTTACCAGGCTAACTGCAGAATTCAGGTCATGCGTCCTGCCGGACAATTGAAGCAATCTGCGGCGTGCCTCATCCAGGTCTTCCGGTTTATGGAGTATTTCATCTCCGAGATTAAGTGTCTGGTCGCATCCAATCACCATTGCATGCGGGTTTGATTCAGAAACGTTACAAGCCTTTGCAATAGCCAATACTTCCGCAAGATCAGCAGCGCTAATTTCGGAATCCCCGAGGGATTGTTCAACGGCGCGTTCGTCCAGATCGGGCCGCACGACAATGAAGTCCAATCCGGCATCTCGCATGAGCTGCGCTCGAAATGGGCTTGTTGAGGCAAGAATCAATTCCTTCGCCGAATATTCGGAATCTACCTTCTTTTCATTTTTCATTTTCGATAACTTTCTGCCTGTGCGACCTGATGCCGGGCAAGAAGATCCAGAATAGCGGCCGCCGTCTCTTCGATTGACTTGCGCGATACGTCGATCATCGGCCAGTTTTGCCGTTTGCACAATTTTCTGGTGTGCGCGAGTTCCTCCGCGATTGAGGCCCGGTCAATATAGTCGTGATTTTGAAGTTTGATATCTGCGCCAAGCACCCTGTTCTGCCTGACTTGAAAAATCCGGTCTGTGCTTGCAATCAAGGCGACAATCAGCGGATGGCGTGCCGTGAACAAGGATGGCGGAACCTCAACACCGGGAACAAGGGGAAGGTTGGCGGTTTTCACCCCGCGATTTGCAAGATAGATGCTGGTAGGGGTTTTTGACGTCCTGCTAATGCCGATCAAAAGCACATCTGCATCTTCAATATTTTCCGGCAGGGCACCATCATCATGCATCATGGTAAAGTTCAACGCTTCGATACGGCTGAAATATTCGGTGTTCAATTCGTGCTGTGCACCAACCTTCCTGGTCTCCGGAGCACCAAGATAGGATTGAAATGTCTTGAAGATAGGTTCCAGAACGGAAACACAGGGAGTGCCGATTCGACGGCAACTTTCCTCGAGATAGGCGCCCAGTTCAGCATCTGCAATTGTATAGAGAACGATTCCAGGTTCGGCATCTATTGATTCGACAATCTCCTCCAATTGTTTGCGATTCCTGATAAGCGGGTAGACGTGTTCAATGGCCTGATTTGATTTATATTGGGAGGTCACTGCGCGACTGGAAGCAATCAATGTCTCGCCGGTAGCATCGGAAATAAGGTGCAGATGAAAATAGGTTTCGCTATTCGGCAATTTGGGATCTCCGTGTGGATGACTGTGGAGAAATGTCATCAGAATGGTCAAGGGCGGAAAACGTGCCCATAGATCGAATTTTTACACACATATACTACTATGTAGGAATGTATTACCGAAGATTGTGATTAACGGTGATAGATCAATTTATACCGGTTTGTTCACGGTCTCATAATAATGATTTTTGGATTTGATTTTTATGTCGCATTGAAAAATAACCGGTTTTTGTAATATCCCCATAATTCACACGAGGATTGGATTTGATATCAAATGCATTCGCAGCTTTGTATTTTGCGAATAAAGTTTGGACAGATGACAATTCCCGCTATCCACCGAGTCTAATAAACTTAAAATTAAACGAGAAAAATTTTGGTATTTGGCATGGCTGTGTACAAGCAGGAAGATTCGAAAATCGCCAAAGCAATTGCTGGCGAAACTCAAGCGATACCGCCGATCTGGCTTATGAGACAGGCAGGTAGATATCTTCCTGAATATCGTGAAACCAGGAAGAAGGCAGGCAGCTTTCTAAATCTTTGCTATAATCCCGAATTGGCCATTGAAGTCACGATGCAGCCAATTAGAAGATTTGACTTTGATGCTGCAATTCTGTTTTCGGACATACTGGTTATCCCTGATGCGCTCGGGATAGATGTGCGGTTTGAGGAAGGAAGAGGGCCCATTCTCGATCCGGTAGATGCAGATGATATCCGGAAGCTGACAACAGAAAATATTCTTGATCATTTGGCGCCCGTCCTGGAAACCGTTGGTGGTATCAGGGAGGAATTGGCCGAGGAAAAGGCACTGCTTGGCTTTTGTGGTGCTCCCTGGACTGTAGCAACCTATATGATTGCCGGGAAGGGAACGCCTGATCAGGGGCCTGCCCGCCTGTTTGCCTATCGTGATCCGGAGAGCTTCCAGATATTGATGGATGTGCTTGTTGAAGCTTCGATTCGATATTTGACGGCTCAACTGAATGCGGGCACAGATGCTGTACAGATATTTGATTCCTGGTCAGGTGTGCTAAGTGAGACAGAATTTGATCGTTGGTGTGTAAGACCTGTCGCCCAAATTGTTGAAGGTGTTCGCAAGGAAGTACCAAATGCAAAGATAATCGGCTTTCCGAAAGGGGCTGGAATTCAATATTCTGATTATCGAGAAAAAACTGGTGTGGATGTTTTGGGGCTGGATTGGACATTGCCAAATGGTTTTGCCCTTGGTCTGCAAAGGGGTGGTGCCGTGCAGGGCAAGCTGGATCCATTGCTGTTGATTGCCGGTGGTGCGGCGCTTGATCAGGGTGTGGCTGAGATTCTTGATGTGTTGGGAGATGGTCCGTTGATATTCAATCTCGGGCATGGAATTTCACCGGAGGTTCCCATTTCGAATGTAGAACGATTGATAAGGGCGGTCAGGGGTTAGGCTCATGTTGTGGCTTAAGGCATTTCACATAATTTCAATTATTTCCTGGATGGCCGGCCTGCTCTATTTGCCAAGGTTGTTCGTGTATCACAGTGATACTGAAGTCGGTTCGGTGCAGTCAGAGACCTTCAAAGTGATGGAGGGCCGTCTTCTGCGGTTTATCATGACGCCCGCCATGGTGGCGAGTTGGGTGTTTGGATTATGGCTGATGATGGAAAACCAATCCTGGGAATTTGGCTGGTTCCATACGAAACTATTGTTTGTAATCTTGTTGTCCGCATATCACATGTTTTGTGCGGTATGGCTCAAGGAGTTTGCGCGTGATGATCGGAAACGAAACGCCAGATTTTTCAGGTTTGTAAATGAGCTTCCAGCGGTGATGATGATAATTATCGTCATTCTGGTAGTCGTAAAACCGTTTTAGACGGTTGTCTTCTGCAGTGGACATGATATTACGTGTTTGAAAGTGCTGAGTGGGTCTGCAAAAGAGGCTTGTTCAGAATGTTCTTGAGAGAATCGGCAAGCCTGTCTATTTTCTGCCCACCTCCCGATATACCGGTTATGTGTCTCCCAGGGTAGCGAGTTACCCGATCTTTCCGGCCATCTTCCATATTTATAAAATCTACATGAAAGTTTTTCCGACATGGAACAAATGAAACTACAAGACCTAAAAGCCAAAACACCCACTGAACTTGTGAGTTTTGCTGAAGGACTTGAGGTTGAAAATGCGAGCACAATGCGCAAGCAGGAGCTGATGTTCGCGATTCTCAAGAATCTTGCCGAGCAGGACGTAGAGATAATCGGCGAGGGTGTTGTTGAAGTATTGCAGGACGGTTTTGGTTTTCTACGATCAGCCAGTGCAAACTATCTGCCCGGACCTGATGATATTTATATTTCCCCATCACAAATTCGAAGATTTTCGCTAAAAACCGGAGACACGGTTGAAGGACCGATTCGAGGACCGAAGGAGGGTGAACGTTATTTCGCCCTGCTGAAAGTCAATACGATCAATTTTGATGACCCGGAGAAAATTCGGCACAAGGTTCATTTCGACAATCTCACGCCGCTTTATCCCGATGAGCGCTTCAGAATGGAGCTTGAAGATCCCAAGGACAAGGATTTGTCTGCCAGGGTGATAGATCTGATTGCTCCGCTTGGAAAAGGCCAGCGTGGATTGATTGTGGCACCTCCCCGGACGGGTAAAACGGTTCTGCTTCAGAACATTGCCCATTCGATTACTGCCAATCATCCGGAAAGCTATTTGATTGTTTTGCTGATTGACGAACGTCCAGAGGAAGTCACCGACATGCAGCGTTCGGTAAATGGTGAGGTTGTCTCATCAACCTTTGACGAACCGGCTGTACGGCACGTTCAAGTGGCAGAGATGGTCATTGAAAAAGCAAAACGTCTTGTAGAACATGGTCGTGATGTTGTCATTCTGCTGGATTCGATCACCCGGCTGGGCCGGGCTTACAACACAGTTGTTCCTTCTTCAGGCAAAGTTTTAACAGGTGGTGTGGATGCAAATGCGCTGCAGCGCCCCAAACGTTTCTTTGGTGTCGCGCGTAATATTGAGGAAGGCGGTTCACTGACCATCATTGCAACGGCATTGATTGATACGGGTAGCCGTATGGATGAAGTGATCTTTGAGGAGTTCAAGGGCACTGGTAACTCTGAAATTGTTCTCGATCGCAAGGTTGCTGACAAACGGATTTATCCATCCATGGATATTTTGAAATCAGGAACCAGGAAAGAAGACCTCCTTGTACCGAAGGCGGACCTGCAGAAGATATTTGTTCTCAGAAGAATATTATCTTCCATGGGTACGACGGACGCCGTCGAGTTCCTGATAGACAAGTTGAAGCAGACCAAAACCAATGGTGAATTCTTCGACACGATGAATACCTGATTGTCAGGATGTAAGGGTTTTCCTGAATTCATATATTTCAGTTATGGGATGGCTGCAGGACTGACTTGTGCACATAATTGCGCTTGGCAAGACGGCAGGTGGTGAGATTTCATGACCATGAAATTTAGTCGGCTTATTTTCTGTGACAATTTCAAAGGTCGAAGCGATATTCAGCTGGTTCCGGATGACATCCAGAAATGGTTGTGCAGAGTTTCCATCTTCAGCAAAAATCTTGATATGGCGATGATTGAAGATGGAGTGGAGGGCGTTGAAGTAGCCGGAAGCTGCGTGTCCGGATCTTCCAATTGCCGAGTTTATGTTCCACGCCAAATTCCATGCTCTCGATAGATATTCTTTATCTGAGGTAGTCGCGGAGTATCTTACATAAGCTTCCAGGATTTGCGATGCAGCGGAGGGATTAGCTTCGTCCATGTCACAACGCGGCCGAAGAAGCAGTGATTCAGATTCAGTACTAGTAAGATAAAAGCCGCCTGCGTCGTCTGAATAATCATTTTCCAAAATGGAAAGCCAGGCATCTGCTTTATCCAAATAGGATGCTTCGCCGGTTACTTCTGAGAGTGTAATCGAAGCATTTATCATGGATGAATAATCTGTTGCCATTGCCGGTCTTATTGCTGCTCCATCTCGGTATGAGTGGGGTAAATGATCGTCTTCGGATATAGATTCGGAAATGTAATGAAATGCTGATTTTGCTAATTCGATCCAATGGGCATTTGCAAACTGAAATCCAGTTTCAGCCAAAGCGCGGATTATGTAACCGTTCCAATCCGTAAGGATTTTGTCGTCTTTTCCTGGGGGTATGCGTTCCTGGCGAACTCGTAACAACTTGTCGATTTCAGGTGCGAAATCATTTCTGATGGAAGCAGCCTGATCAATGTTGTCAATATGCAAAAGGTTAGGGATGTTTTCTCCCTCAAAATTCCCCGATTCTGTTATACCGTATGCGGAGATAAATTCATTACTGCGGGTGGCAAGAAGGCCCCTAATTTCTTCTACTGACCAAACATAGAATTTACCTTCTTTTCCCTCGGAATCTGCATCGAGACTTGAAGCAAATGCACCTGTTTTCAGCAGCATTTCACGCTCTAGCCATTCTACGGTTTGTTCGATTCGAGAACGAAACAGTTGGCTCGGTTTAATCTTGTATGCCCATGCAAGGTGCCGGACATAGTGGGCATTGTCGTAAAGCATCTTTTCAAAATGGGGGACAAGCCAGATTTCATCAACGCTGTAGCGGGACAGTCCTCCGCCAATATGATCGTAGATGCCACCCAGGCTCATTCGCTCAATCTGTTTGAGAAATGGGATTTTGGCTGTTGAACTGATTTCTGAGGAAGTGGTTCTGGCGAGGGATTCAGCTAGCGCGGCATTGGGGAATTTGGGAGCGGACTTTGTCCCTCCATTTACAGGATCCTGAATGTTCAATACGGCATCAACATATTTATCGAATTGGAGTAGCTCGGGCTGTATAGAGGCTTCAGGCGGATTTGAGATAGAAGCGAGATGGCGTTCAATCGCTAAACCATTAGAATCGATTCGGCCCCGTTCTTCATTCCAGGCTTTAGAGATAGCCTTTAAAACATCAGGGAAACTGGTACGGCCAAACTTTCTTTCGGGAGGGAAATATGTTCCACCCCAAAATGGCCTGCCTTCATGGTCCGCGAACATGGTCAATGGCCAGCCTCCATGCTCTCCCATTGCATGGAGGGCTGACATGTATATCTGGTCGATGTCAGGTCTTTCCTCTCGGTCCACCTTGATGTTGACGAAGAGTTCATTCATCTGTTTGGCAATGTTTGGGTTTTCGAAACTTTCATGAGCCATTACGTGACACCAATGGCAGGCTGCGTAACCTATGGAAATCAGTACCGGCTTGTCTGCGTGCTTTGCTTCTTCCAGTGCGGATTTGCCCCATGGGCGCCAGTGAACGGGATTGTCGGCATGTTGGACGAGATAGGGGCTGGTTTCGTGTTCCAGCATGTTTCTGGCCGGATATAATTTCTTCATTGATCGACCTGGCTTTTGAAAGTAACTACCCTGATCGGTTCAGGAATGGATCGTGGTGTGTCAGAATTTCGTTTCGATTTATCTGACCGTACGAGATTATGCGCATATTCCAGCGTTGGACAGGATTAAATGGATACAATTTTTGCGCTGTCGAGTGGCTTGTTGCCTAGCGGGATTGGCGTAATCCGGATATCGGGGTCAAAAACCCGATTCGCTGTCGAAACAATATGTAATTTTCTTCCTCAGCCGCGTTTGGCCAGCTTGGGTACGTTTCGCCATCCTGGCACGGGAAACGAGATAGACAGGGGAATTGTCATCTGGTTTCCAGGTCCTAAAAGTTTTACGGGAGAAGATTGTGCCGAGTTTCATATCCACGGCGGGGCGGCGGTCGTTTCGTTATTCTATTCTATCTTGGGAGATATTGAGGGTTTCAGGATCGCAGAACCGGGCGAATTTTCCAGGCGAACTTTTGAGAATGGAAAAATGGACCTTACCGAGTTGGAGGGCCTTTCAGACCTGATATCTGCGCAGACGGAAGTTCAAAGGGATATAGCGCACAGGCAACATCGCGGTGAACTTCGGGCTATCATGGAGGATTGGCGCGACCAGATTGTACGATTGCGGGCTTTGGTTGAGGCTGATCTGGATTTTTCAGATGAAGAGGATGTTCCCGGTAGTGTTGCAGATAATGTATGGCAATCAGCAGGTAGGCTGGCGGTCGATATCGGTAGGTATCTGGATGATAACCATCGAGGAGAGATAATCAGGGATGGTTTTCATATTGTTATTTTGGGCAAGCCGAATTCAGGAAAATCAAGTTTGATGAATGCGTTGGCAAAACGCAGTGTTGCCATTGTGTCTGAAGAAGCCGGAACGACGAGGGACCTTATTGAAGTACATTTGGATCTTGGAGGTTATGCGGTGACTGTAGTCGATACAGCCGGCATTCGGGAAGCGAAGGACAAAGTTGAAACGGAAGGTGTAAGAAGGGCGTTGGACAGGGCCGCACGAGCTGACCTGATAGTATGGCTTACATCGGTGGATGATGAGGTAGAGGATATTGCGGGAGACTATATATGTCCTGTGATACATTTACGATCAAAGGATGATGAAGCGAGGTTTGGGATATCCGGTGTTTCAGTTAAGAGAAAGGATTCTCTCGACGAGTTGATCGATTCGGTTACGAAACTAGTCAATACTAGTTTAGGGAGAATGGAATCAGCCCCGGTTACCAGGGAAAGGCATAGAAATCTTTTGTCAAGCTGTAAATCTTCTTTGGAGAAGGCTGAAGGTCAGGAGGACGCTCCAATAGAGATCAGAGCGGAATATTTGCGCGATGCGGGAGACAAGATTGGGCGTATAACCGGT
>JBPCWJ010000060.1:0-4794 GCA_051009635.1 Rhizobiaceae bacterium | reverse complement strand
GTCCAGCGCGAAGGCAAGCTGGACATAAACCGGCTGCTCTCCCCACAGATTACCATCATTGTCAAAGGTTGCGATGCGATCTGCCGGAGCCACATAGTCCGGTCCACCCTCCGTGGTCACCGCTGTTACAAAATCGATAATGCTGCTCTTTGATTTTCCGTCATTCCATGAAGGCAGGACATCCTGTGCCAGTGCGGCAGCAGCCTGCCACAACAATACCAACAAAAGCGCTGTCAGTTTGAGAATCGGGTTTTGCAACAAACTGGTCATGAAGTTCTCCTGGGGCAGATAATGAAGGCCGGGTTGTCAAAACCCGGCCCCTAAGTCAATCACGACTATATGGTCTTCACATGTCATGTTCCAGTATTTCATCAGCCATAATTATCATTGCATTGGGTAATTCCAATAAATCATTGCAAACCTCACAATTGAGCTATTGCAACCATCGCCACGTTAAATATAGTTTCTTGTAAAGGCTGACCCCAACTGCCGGCAGGAGCAATCCATGAGTGACAAGATTTCCGTAGATCAGGCTGCAAATATCATGCGCATTGCCATGCGCGACGCGATCAAGCGGCATTCATTCTGGTATCTGGCACAGGGGATTCTCATGGTGCTGGCTGGGCTGGTAGCGCTGATCTTTCCGCTGGTCTCCTCGGTTGCGGTGATCTTCCTGCTCGGATGGCTGCTGATCATTTCCGGCATATTACAGGGCATAAGCCTGATCGGCGCGAGCAATGTGCCACATTTTTGGCTTCAACTGATCTCGGTGGTGCTGTCAATCGTCGTTGGTTTCCTGTTCCTTCGGAATCCGGGCGACGGTTTGTTGGCACTCACCCTGCTGCTAATCGTCTTCTTTATTGTCGGCGGAATGTCGAAGGTGATTTTTGCACTGACCATCCGCCCCTTCCCTGACTGGGGTTGGGTGCTGGCCAGCGGCCTCGTGGGAATTGTTCTGGGATTGATACTATTCTCCCAAATGCCAATCTCGGCCACCTGGCTCCTTGGATTATTGTTCGGAATCCAGCTTCTGTGCGAAGGCGGCGCGCTGGCCTATATGGCGTGGAATGTCCGCAAGGACGGGCAAAGCAATTAGGGTCTATCCTGCCTTCAAATTGGTGCTGCCGAGCCGATTTGAGCCATCCACCCATGTGGTTTTTCAATTGATTGGCACCCACGCCAAGCTGACACATTGACGTGAACAGCTTTGAAACACATCCCAAAAATTCTCATGTTAGAGTTCAGGCGATTTGCCGAAATACCTTCAGCATTGCATAATCCGGTATCGGCAAGACAGGAATAAGCACAAGGAGCAATTGTACAAACAGGCGGGCCTACCTCTTCAAATCCATGACTGATGTGAACCTGTGGAGATCTGAATGTTGAAAAAATTATCCATTCTCCTGACCGCAACTACATGCTGCGCCGTGTACGGACTGGGTCCCGCGGCCACACAAGAGACGCCCGAAATCAAGGATCACATCTATCTGGAAAATCCGGCCCAGAACGCCGAGAAGGAAGCCGGTAAAATCTATCGCGATCTAATGAGCGATATGGAAACCAGCTATGAGATGTCCGGCATAGAAGAGATCAAGGATTATCAATCCTGGAAGACCTTCAATTCCCTTCCCTACCTCTCTGAAACCCATGGCCGCCGTTATGTGAACAATTACGCCAATAAGGCAGGTGAGAATTACGGCACGCTTGCCAAGGGCGAATTTCATGCGCCCGGCACCATCCTGGCGAAGGATTCGCTGACACTTACCGATAATGGCCAGTTTTTTCCGGGCGCGCTTTTCATCATGGAAAAACTTGCGGCAGGTGCCAGCCCAAACACAGCGGACTGGCGCTATATCATGATCAGCCCGGATGGATCGGTGTTCGGCGACACCACAGGTGACCAATCTGCAAATGTGGACTATTGCCATGACTGCCACGAGCTAAAGGCAGATTACGATTACGTCTTCTACATTCCCGAAGAATTCCGCCTGCCAAATTAATGATCACGGCAGGGGAATGAATTCTTCCGTATCTCCGGGCGGGAGCGTGAATCTGCCATCCTCCCAGTCGCCATCCGCCCATGCCTGTTTTGCCTCTTCAATTTTGTCGCGGGATGAGGCAACGAAATTCCACCAGATATAGCGCGGACCACCAAGCGTCTCACCGCCCAGCAACATCAGGCGGGCTCCCCGCTCACCAGCGGTAATTGTAATGTCGTCACCCGGTTTGAAGATCATCATTTGCCCGGTATTAAATTCCTCACCAGCGATGACGACACTGCCGGTGGATATATAGACGCCACGATCCTCATGTTCTTTTGGCAGGGGAATGCTCTTGCCGGCTTCCAGTACGACATCGGCATAAAACATCTCGTTATAGACCTTTGCCGGCGCCTTTTCACCAAAGGCGGAACCAAGGATCAGCCGCACCTGTTTTCCTTCTCCCTCCAGGAATGGCAGTGCCTCCTTGCCAAAATGTTCAAAACCTGCATCGGTGTCCTCATATTTGTCAGGTAACGCTACCCAGGTCTGGATACCGAACAGGCTGCTTGGTGACTGCCGGGTTTCCTCGCTGGTCCGCTCTGAATGCGTCACACCGTTCCCGGCCACCATCCAGTTGAGTTCACCCGGATAAATCATCTGGTTGCTGCCAAGTGAATCGCGATGCTGGAACTCGCCCCTGTAAAGATAGGTCACCGTTCCCAGGCCAATATGGGGATGCGGGCGCACATCAATACCATCACCGGTAATGAACTCGGCGGGCCCGGCCTGATCGAAGAATATAAATGGCCCGACCATTTGCCGTTTGGGAGAAGGCAGCGCACGCCGGACCTCAAATCCTCCCAAATCGCGCGCACGCGGAATGATCAGGGTCTCGATTGAATCAACACTGCCTGCGGCCGGACATTGCGGCTCAATTGCGGGGTTCCAGCTCATGCCATCCACCTTCCTTCAAATCCATCGGCCATTCTGACATGGTGCAATGATTGTTCCTGTGTGTCCAACAAGCAAATTTGGTGTTCAGGCAGGAAAATTAAATAGCTTGCCCGGTGAACAATCTGTCACCGGTAACTGATATCGGTTTCAGTTTTTATTAGAGAGAAGAGTATGCCGTTCATGATAACGGCATCAAAACGCCTGATATTAGTCTGCCCTACTTTTTCTGGTCCAGCAGATTCTTGACAGTCGATTGCCGTAGGAATTTGGCCAGCCCGCTATCATCGCATTGTTCTGCTGCATCTTCGATACGCAACCATTTCAATTCGCGTTGGCCAGCTTCCGGATATGATTTCTTCTGGTCAGACACCTTTACAGGATAAACCACCACTTCAGTGCGAAGCCTCTCGCCGCTGTCGAGATCCTTATAGGACCTGAAACTGCCAACGGGATCACGGCCGGGCTTGCCGACTATGCCCGCTTCCTCATAGGCTTCCTGCTCGGCGGTTTTCCAGGAACTGGCATTCTTTAGTGGCCAGCCCTTGGGCAATATCCAGCGGCCTGTACCCCGGCTGGTGATCAACAGGACCTTGGCGCCCTTCTTTGTTGTCCGGTAGCAAAGTGCAGCAATCTGCGTTTTTTCCGGCTGGAAAAACCAGTCGGCAATCGGGGCAAGAAATTTGCCGAGATGATTTTCAATGGTTTCTAAAAATACAGTCATATCCAGAGTCTGTGTTCTTATTCCTTGTTATCAAATCAAGGTTTACGAATTCAAAACGCCATAAGCTGGGCGGGCAACAAATCGTTCTTTGTTGCCTGATTTAGTAAAAAACCTAAAGGATTCAACAGCAAAACACAAATTCTTGAGGTACCAGCCTGTCTGTTCCGGAAAATAAGCAGACTGGCACCCTTCTGGTTTTCACCCGTTTAGCTGTTCAGACATGGAGATATATCGCTGAAAGCTGAGGGATGGATCATCTGTGATTGTTCCTCTCCGGCGCTGGCGAGAGCGTCAACGGCATGAATGACATAGTCAGCCTTGGCATCATTCATCAACACGCTGAGATTTAGACGCGTCCAGCCTGGTTTTGAACTTTCATCGCCAGCAAGAATATCAGCACGTATCAATTCGGACTCACTATTATTTATCCCAAGCAGGCGATGGGCATAGGGTCCTGCACAGGCACAACCACCCCGAGCCTGTACACCATAAATATCAGACAGCAATGTTGTGAATTTCTGGTGATGAAATAATTCACCTGTTTCGTGATTACGAACTCTTATCGAAAAAATCGGCAATCGCATGCCCGCCTTTGACTGGCCGAGAATTTCGATGTTCGGATTTTTGGACCAGACTGCCAATGCCCGCTTGCGCAGTTCCTCATGACGTTTGTCCATGAAGGATTGGCCGATTGCTTCTTTCACCAGAAAGCAAAGTGCTGCACGAATGTCGCCGACAACATTGGGTGTTCCCGCTTCCTCGCGTGTCGCCAGATCATCACTGTAATCGTGTGCATCAGAAGATACGAATAATACCGTTCCGCCACCGGGCGTAATTGGCCGGGATTTCCTGACCGCCTCTTTCCTGACGATCATGACGCCGGAAGCTCCCGGCCCGCCTATGAATTTATGCGGAGACATGACAACGGCATCCTTGGCAAATCTTGTTCCTGCCTTCATGTCTATCTTTAAATAAGGTGCCCCACCCGCATAATCCCAGACGGAAATAGCCCCATACCGGTTCAATATTTCCGAAACACTGTCAGCGTCGGTAACAATACCGGTAACATTTGAGGTCGCTGAGAAAGCGCCGACAACCAGCCGGTTCCCGGCCGTTTTCAGGACGCGTTCCAGTTCC
>JBPCWJ010000059.1:0-2610 GCA_051009635.1 Rhizobiaceae bacterium | reverse complement strand
GCCCTTTCACGTACGATCTTTCACCGATTTTTATGCTTCACGCGAACATGCAACCAATGTTGGCTCCATGTTCCGCGACCCCGAAAACGCCTTGATGCCGAACTGGTTACATATTCCCATCGGCTATAATGGCCGGGCATCAACGGTTGTAGTTTCCGGAACACCAATCCATCGCCCCAATGGCCAATTAAAGGGGCCAAATGGCGAAGCCCCGCGTTTCGGCCCATGCCAAAAATTAGATATCGAACTTGAGATGGGTGCAATTGTCGGCACGCCCAATCCCATGGGGACCCCCGTAAGCGTAGCCGAAGCCTATAACAATATCTTCGGTTATGTCCTGCTGAACGATTGGTCTGCAAGAGACATTCAGACTTGGGAATACCAGCCTCTTGGCCCCTTCCAATCCAAGGCATTCGGAACTTCTATCAGTCCATGGGTAGTTACGCGCGAGGCGCTGGAGCCATTCCGCAAACCAGCCCCGAAGCGTGTCAAACCGTTATTGCCCTATTTGCAGGAAGAAACACCAAATAATTTCGATATCGAACTACTGGTGGAACTGACACCAGATAGCGGCAAGCCGGCAATTATCGCCAGAACGAATTACAGCAACATGTACTATTCGTCGGCCCAGCAACTGACCCACCACGCCTCTTCTGGCTGTGCGATGGAAACCGGCGATTTGCTGGGATCCGGAACCATTTCAGGTCCCACGCAGGACAGTGTAGGTTCATTGCTGGAACTGACCTGGAATGGTCGCGATCCATTCGAGATTGATGGCGATAAACGCACCTTCCTTGAAGATGGCGACACGGTGAAAATTACTGGCTGGTGTGAAGGTGACTACCGTATCGGATTCGGAAATTGTGAGGGAAGGATCCTGCCCGCAAATGAATTCCCGTAATTGGAATTTTTAACATGTAGAACCGCTAGACTGACAGGAATAATCCTGGCTGACTCAAGGAAAGATTTTGGTCTATCATCGGCAGCGAACACAGCTAAACTACGGACCGAGATTGAATGGCTGATACCTTAAACAAGATTGCCCTCCTTGGACTAGGGAAAGTAGGCGCGCTGGCAGGAGAATTACTGCAGGAAGCAGGGTTTGAAGTCATCGGCTTCGACATCCATCAACCCGCTGAACTATCCATCGAAACGCGTTCGATTGATGTAAGTGACACCGATCAGATCAACGCGGCTTTAAAGGATTTTGATGCCGTATTTTCAGCATTGCCATACCATCTAAATTTGAATGTGGCCGAGACAGCGCACAGCATCGGCATACATTATTTCGATCTCACAGAAGATGTAGCGACAACCAAGGCAATCATTGAACTATCCAGGACATCCAAAGGAGTGATGGTCCCGCAATGCGGTCTTGCTCCCGGATTTGTAGGCATTGTTGGCGCAGACCTGATAGCCAGGTTTGAACATTGCCGCTCCTGCAAAATGCGTGTAGGCGCCCTGCCCCAGAACCCGACCGGTTTGATGGGCTACTCTTTCAATTGGTCTCCGGAGGGAGTCGTCAATGAATACCTCAACGATTGTGAGGTAATCGAGGAAGGCGAATTGAAGACGGTCTCTCCGATGGAATGGAAAGAGAAGATCTATATCGACGGTGTCGAGCTGGAAGCATTCACCACTTCAGGCGGATTGGGCACAATGTGCGAGACCTATCTCGGGATCGTACCGAATATTGACTACAAGACGCTGCGCTATCCCGGTCATATGGACCAGATGAATTTCTTTTTTCATGAACTACTGATGCGTAACCGCCGCAAGGAAGCAGGTGAAATTCTTGTAGAAGCAAAGCCGCCGGTCAAACAGGATATCGTCTACATCCACGTTAGTGCGGAAGGTGATATTGACGGGCAATTGTTCCGAGAGGAATTCGTCCGTAGTTTCCGCCCGAAGGAGATTGGAGGCATGGAACGGACTGCAATTGCCTGGACGACTTCTTCATCAGCGGTTGCCGTCGTCGAACTTGTTCGTGCCGGCATACTACCTCAGTCAGGCTATCTGAAACAGGAAGACATTAGATTGGACATGCTCGCCCAGACGACTACAGGAAAATACCTGCTGCAAAATTAGGATTTAGGTGACCCTGTAGGTGTTCAGAAAATCCCTGTCAGGTTCAACACCAAGTCCAGGACTATCGGGTATTCTAACGCGGCCATTATTTGAAGCAACCTGGGCCAGGATGTTTAGCGGTTCGGCGAGTAGATCATCACGGAACAGATTATGCGTTGTGTCAAATTCCAGCATGGGCTCTCGCGGAAACAATCCACCGGGCATGGGTGGAAGCGTGGCAAGTAGTTGGAGATTGGCCGCGACAGCAATTCCCGAACCCCAGACATGGTTCACCACCGGAACGTGATGTGCATGGCACAAGGCGGTTACTTTCATGTATTCGCTGATACCACCCAGACCGCAAACTTCTGGCTGCGCAATGTCGAGCCCCTTGCTTTCGAGAAGGGTTCGCCAGCCCCACCTACTGAACTCCGCCTCACCTCCAGCTATATTGACGTTCAGCCTTGAACGAAGCTCGCGATAGCCATCATGATCTTCCGGCGCGACCGGCTCTTCGAACCAATAAGCTCCCAACTCATCGAG
>JBPCWJ010000058.1:0-3953 GCA_051009635.1 Rhizobiaceae bacterium | reverse complement strand
GTATGGCAAAAGTAATAGGTATTGACCTTGGGACCACGAATTCCTGTGTGGCCGTCATGGATGGCAAGGAGCCAAAGGTCATTGAAAATTCCGAAGGTGCACGCACAACGCCTTCAATGGTATCTTTCGGCGATGATGGCGAAAGACTGGTAGGCCAGCCCGCCAAACGCCAGGCAGTAACCAATCCAGAAAATACGTTGTTTGCGGTCAAACGCCTGATCGGCCGCCGCTTCAACGACAAGACCGTGACCAAGGACAAGGGCATGGTCTCCTACAAGATTGTCAAGGCGGACAATGGTGACGCCTGGGTAGAAGCCGGTGGTGAAAAATTCTCGCCTTCACAGATTTCGGCAATGGTTCTTCAGAAGATGAAGGAAACCGCTGAAGCTTATCTCGGTGAAAAGGTCGAGCAGGCTGTTATCACCGTTCCTGCATATTTCAATGATGCACAGCGTCAGGCAACAAAGGATGCAGGCAAGATCGCCGGCATGGAAGTCCTTCGTATCATCAACGAGCCAACCGCCGCAGCACTCGCCTACGGACTCGACAGGAATGACGGCAAGACCATTGCCGTTTACGACCTTGGCGGCGGTACCTTCGATGTTTCCGTGCTCGAGATCGGCGACGGCGTCTTCGAAGTTAAATCAACCAATGGCGATACCTTCCTCGGTGGTGAGGACTTTGACATGCGCCTGGTTGATTATCTTGCTGACGAGTTCAAGAAAGAGCAGGGCATTGATCTGAAGAAGGACAAGATGGCGCTGCAGCGGCTCAAGGAAGCTGCCGAGAAGGCGAAGATCGAGCTTTCTTCCGCAACGCAGACCGAGATCAACCTCCCCTTCATCACCGCTGACCAATCCGGTCCGAAACACCTTACCCTCAAGCTGACCCGTGCCAAGTTTGAATCCCTGGTTGAGGATTTCATCAAGCGCACGATCGAACCATGCCGTGCTGCATTGAAGGATGCAGGATTGAAGCCAGGTGAAATCGATGAAGTAGTGCTGGTAGGCGGCATGACCCGCATGCCGAAGATTCAACAGGTCGTGAAAGAGTTCTTCGGCAAGGAGCCTCATAAGGGCGTTAACCCCGATGAAGTCGTTGCAATGGGCGCTGCCATTCAGGCGGGTGTTCTGCAGGGTGACGTGAAAGACGTTCTTCTGCTTGACGTTACGCCGCTTTCACTTGGTATCGAAACATTGGGTGGCGTGTTCACACGTCTGATTGAGCGCAATACCACAATCCCGACCAAGAAAAGCCAGGTATTCTCGACGGCTGAAGATAACCAGTCTGCCGTAACCATCCGCGTGTTCCAGGGCGAACGCGAAATGGCTGCAGACAACAAGATGCTGGGTCAGTTTGATCTTATGGGAATTCCTTCTGCACCGCGCGGCGTTCCCCAGATCGAGGTAGCCTTCGACATCGATGCCAACGGTATCGTCAACGTCTCTGCCAAGGACAAGGGAACCGGCAAGGAGCAGCAGATTTCGATCAAGGCCTCCGGCGGCCTGTCCGACGAGGATATTGAGCAAATGGTCAAGGATGCCGAGGCAAATGCTGAAACCGATAAGGAGAAGCGTGAGGCTGTCGAGGCAAGAAACCAGGCAGAATCGCTGGTTCATTCAGCCGAGAAATCGCTTGAGGAATATGGTGAGAAGGTTTCCGAAGAGGACAAGAACGCTATTGAAAGCGCGATTGCCGGCTTGAAATCTGCCCTTGAGGAAGACAATGCCGATGAGATCAAGGCAAAGTCCGAAGCACTGGGTGAAGCTTCCATGAAGCTTGGTCAGGCGATCTACGAGGCAAGCCAGGAAGAAGCAGCGGCAGCTGATGCTGCAGCAGATTCAGCGGCCGAAGAAAGCGAAGATGTCGTCGATGCCGATTTCGAGGAAATCGACGATGACGAAGACAAGAAAAAATCAGCCTGAGCGTCAGGTTGACCATGTATAACAGGACGCCCTGCCGGCAAACCATGTTTGGCGGGGCGTTTTGTCGTTTGGACACTCCGATAGCCGGGGCGCGGTGAATGTCAAAGACCGATTATTATGAAATGCTTGGAGTATCCAGGGAAGTAGGCGAAAAGGATTTGAAATCCGCCTACCGCAAGAAGGCGATGCAGTTTCATCCCGACCGCAATCCGGATGACAAGGAAGCCGAGCGGATATTCAAGGAAGTAAGTGAAGCCTATGAGGTGTTGAAAGACCCTCAGAAGCGCGCTGCCTATGATCAGTTCGGTCATGCCGCATTCGAGCAGGGCGGCGGTGGTTTCGGTGGCGGATTTGGTGCTGGCACCGGCGCGTTCTCGGACATTTTCGAAGACATCTTCGGTGAAATGATGGGTGGACGCAGGTCACGTTCGGGCGGCCGTGAGCGTGGCACCGATCTCCGCTACAATATGGAAGTCTCTCTGGAAGAGGCATTTAGCGGGAAAACAGCTGAAATTTCGGTACCTACCGCAGTAGCTTGCGAAAAATGTTCAGGCAGTGGTGCAAAACCAGGTTCCGCCCCTTCAGTCTGCTCGACATGTGGCGGTAACGGACGCGTCAGGGCGGCATCCGGATTTTTCTCAATCGAGCGCACATGCCCGGCCTGTCAGGGGCGCGGTGAGGTGATAACAGACCCATGTGGTGAGTGCAGCGGTCAGGGCCGCGTTACCAGGGAAAGAACATTGTCGGTCAATATACCGGCCGGAATTGAGGATGGTGTAAGGATAAGACTGGCGGGCGAAGGCGAGGCAGGCTCTCGCAATGGGCCGGCAGGTGACCTGTACATTTTCCTTTCTGTCCGCCCGCATGAATTCTTCCAGCGTGACGGCACTGATCTGTTTTGCCGCGTACCGGTTTCGATGACAACGGCAGCACTTGGCGGAGAGTTTGAAGTCAAGGCGCTTGATGGAACAAAGACCAGGGTGAAGGTTCCCGAAGGTACACAAACCGGCAAGCAGTTCCGATTGAAGTCCAAGGGGATGCCGGTAATGCGTTCACACGGTGCAGGTGATCTTTATATACAGATCGTTACAGAGACGCCCCAAAATCTCAGCCGCAGGCAGCGTGAATTACTGGAAGAGTTCGAGCAGATTTCCTCGGAAAAGAACAATCCTGAATCTGCCGGTTTCTTCACGAGAATGAAGAATTTTCTGGATGGGCTTGCAGATTGAGGTATTTACATCTTTCATATCTACATATTGAAAACTATAGTGCATTTGATACCCACAAATGATTTTGTTCAAACAACCCATTGCAGAAATGAAGTTATACTGCCGGAGGAATTGTAATGACTGAGGCTCTGGAAAATTTTCGTGGCAAGATCGAAGAGGATCTGAAATTTTTTAAGGGCTGGATACGCAGTCCTTCCGGGGTTGGTTCCGTGAAACCAACCGGCAAGGCGGTTGCCAGAACAATGGCCTCTTTTATTCCCAATGACAGCGACCTTCCTGTTCTTGAACTTGGACCGGGAACCGGCGTGATTACCGAGGCCTTGCTGGAACGCGGCATCAAGCCGGAAAAGATTGTCAGCATCGAATACAGCGAGGAATTTGTAGTATACCTGAAGAAGAATTTCCCCGGAGTAAACTTTCTGCATGGCGATGGCTTCAAGGCCGCAGAAGTACTTTCAGATACGCCGTGGAAACAGTTTTGCGGCGTGATTGGCGCCATTCCGCTATTGAATTTTCCAAAGAAAACACGGGCCAAACTAATTGCCAATTGTCTTGAACTGGTCGAGCCCGGCGGTGCCTTTGTTCAGCTTTCCTACGGTTTGCGCCCTCCAAGCCCGTCGGTTCCCGGCAAAATCAGCATTGAGGCAACCGACTGGATCATGAAAAATGTACCTCCCGCAAAGGTTTATGCCTATCGCCTGATACCGAATCCCTGCCGGGTGGGTTGAATTGATTTGGCGGCAGGCTATTTCCCGTAAGAAATTACAATTCAAAGAGTCCTGACCCTGGGGTCAGGACT
>JBPCWJ010000057.1:0-3667 GCA_051009635.1 Rhizobiaceae bacterium | reverse complement strand
ATTCCCGATATGCTTTCTCATCGAATGCACCGGAAGAAGTGAATGGCGTAACCAAAGCCGGCATCGAGCCCTTGAAATTCATAACTGTAATCCCTGGATTCCGGCTCGTATTTATTGCCGGTCTGTTGCGAATGCGGACAATAGCGATGCTTGTGTTGACCTGCAAGCACCTTGGATTGGCTTGCAGGAAATTTCTCTCTAAAGCTGCCAAGCCGATCTATTTGGCCCTTAAAACTCAACACTTTGTTAACGACTATTTCACCGAATGTCTCGATGATGTCACATTGCAGTTCCATTCAGACTTCACGTTGAACACCAACGGGATACGGCTTCTATATGAGATTCTCCATTATGACCGGATTTACGATTGCCATTGCCGCATTGGCGCTGTCAGTAATGACACTGGCCAATGGCAGGCAATCTCCTGCTTCAGCACAGGCGATTGAAGCTCTGCTGCTTCAGAACATTCCGGTGCCCAAGCCAAATCCACGGAGCATAAACCGTGTTGTCCCGCAGCAAAAAGTGGACAAGACGGTCACAAATTCGGCCGTTGCCGTAGCCGTAGGTAATCCGGCCAAGGTAAAACCAGTAAATGGAAGTCTAAAATCGGGACTTGAGGCACTTTCGAAGAAAAACGGAAAGAAAGCGCTGGCAATCAGAGCGGGAATGCGCGCGGGAAGTCTCGAGCGCAAGGTACTTGCCTGGTCGATTGCCCTGAGTGGCCTTCCGGAAATTCCATCTGCCGATATTGCCAGCATTTCTCGGGATTTGCCGGACTGGCCGGGTCAAAAAGCAATGCGCCGAAATGCAGAAGCGGCGATGGCTCGCGCCAATCCATCAGCACAAAGCGTAATAAAGGCATTCAAGGGAAAGCAACCTGAAAGTCTCTCGGGCGGAATGCTGCTGGCCAGGGCACATCTGGCTTCCGGCAACAAGAAAGCTGCCAGAGCCGCAATTGCACCTTTTTGGAGAAATGACCGGCTAAGTGCAAGCACCGAGAAGGCCATATTGAAGAAATTTGGCAATGTGCTCACCAGAGATGACCATCGTTTCCGTATGCATATGCAATTTTATCGGGAACGATCAAAAGACGGGATGCGGATGGCACCTCTTGCTGAGCAGGTCAGCCTTGCCAAGGCCAGATCTGCGGTAATTACAAACAGCAAAAAGGCAGATAAAATACTGGCTGCGGTTGCCCCTTCCTCGCGAAGGGATGTTGCCTATCAGTATTCCAAGATCAAACGGGCAAGGCGGACCGGTGATATCAAGAAAGCGGCCAAACTGATGCTTGCCGCTCCCAAGGATCAAAAATTATTGGTCAATCCGGATGAATGGTGGATTGAGAGACGATTAATATCCAGAAGTCTGCTGGATATGGGCGATGCCAGAACAGCCTACAAGATTGCTGCCGGGCATGCTGCCGAATCCAGGAGCAAGCGCGCAGAAGCCGAGTTTCATGCCGGCTGGTACGCTTTGCGGTTCTTGAACAACCCCCTTACTGCTCGTAAGCATTTCAAAAATATACTGAATTCCAGCTCCACACCGATCAGCCAGGCGCGGGGATATTATTGGCTGGCGCGCGCTTCTTCGGGTGCAGACGCCAAACGCCACTTCAAATCGGCAGCCCAACATGGCGGTACTTTCTACGGTCAGCTCGCAGCCCAGGAATTGGGTCAGCGCAAACTATCCATCAGCAATCCGAGACCGAGTGCAGCTGAAAGGGCTCGTTTTGCCAATCGCGAACTCATCAAGGCAGTCAACCTGCTGGAAAAGGCCGGTTATGGCTGGCGTGCCGAGATTATTTATCGTGAGCTTGCAGATTCCCTGAACAATACCGGTGAGTTGGCGCTCCTCGCTGCTCGGGCCGAAAAGCAGGGAAAACATACGCTTGCACTGCAGATTGGCAAGATTGCACATCGGCGCGGTCTTGATGTCGATACGATTTCCTGGCCAATTGGTGCAATTCCAAAGCAGGCCAAGATTGGTGATACCGGGCTTGCCTTGGCCTACTCCATCGCGAGACAGGAAAGTGCGTTTAATGCAAAGGCGATATCACCCGCAAAGGCGCGTGGCTTGCTGCAATTGTTGCCGGGAACTGCAAAATTGATGGCCAAGAAGGTCGGCGTCAAATATTCACGGGCGAAACTTACTTCCGACCCGGCCTATAATGCCCGATTGGGAGCGGCATATCTTTCCGAACAACTGGATAATTTCTCAAATTCCTACATTCTGACTTTCGTTGGCTACAATGCAGGACCAGGTCGGGCCAAGGACTGGATTGCCAAATATGGCGACCCGAGATCCCGGCCCATTTATGAGGTCATCGACTGGATCGAGCGGATTCCATTTACAGAAACAAGAAATTACGTCCAACGGGTCATGGAAAATTATCAGGTATACAAATCCCGAATTTCCAAGAAACCGCTCGATATTGAGCGCGACCTGCGGTTTGGACGAAGCTAGGGTCAGAGGGTATTCCTCAATTCCAGCCAGGACTATTGGCTTTTTTCGTTGGTTTGTTCTAAATCCCGGATAGACAGTAATTGCCCAGGTGGCATTAGGTATCGATCGGCGAATAGTCCATGGGTGAAGAATTCAACGACTCCGAGGGTTGGGAAAAGTTCAGTTACAGTGCCTCGGACGGATTGCGTCTGGCAGGCCGAAAATATGGATGGGGCAATCAAGGTGCCATCCCTGTGGTTTGCCTTGCCGGTCTTACGCGCAATTCAGCTGATTTTCATGGTCTGGCGATGTATCTGGCCTATAAAGCAGAGCACCGCCGCAAGGTTCTTTGCCTGGATTATCGCGGCAGGGGCATGTCAGCGCGCGACAGTGATTGGGCAAACTACAATATCTGGACCGAGGCTGACGATGTAATCGCCGGAATGATTGCGGCGGGGTTCGAAAATGCAACAATCATCGGTACTTCGCGAGGTGGTTTGATCATTCACCTGCTGGCAGCAATGCGCCCTGCCCTGATGAGCAGCGTGATCTTCAACGATATCGGGCCCGAAATCGATGGCCGCGGGCTCGTGAGGATCAAGAAATATCTAGAAAATGCTGCTGATCCGGAAAACTGGCAGGGAGCGATCGATTTTGTGAGTTCTGGTGGAAAATCGCAATTTCCTGAATATAATCAAGAAGATTGGGACCGGCAGGCACGTGTAATCTTTGAAGAAAAGAATGGCAGAATAGTTACCCGGTTCGACAAGCGACTGGCCCTGGGCCTTACAAATATCGACCTGGACAATCCACTACCGAGCCTGTGGCCTCAATTTCGTGGCCTGGACAAGCATCCCATGATGCTGATCCACGGAGAGAATAGCGATTTGATCACTAGTGCGACAATCTCGAAGATGAAAGAGCTTCATCCCCGCATGGCAAGGATCAAGGTTCCCAAGCAAGGCCATGCCCCAGACCTGGCTTCAGAAAACCTGCCCCTGAAAATCGCCGAATTTCTGGCTAGTCAGGAAAAAATGGCTGGCTGAATAAGCGCCTGCTCCCTGTTGGCTGCCTGCGGTAATACAATCCGGCTTACATTTCCAAAATAAAAAAAGAGGCCCGGGAAATTCCCGGGCCTCAATTTCTTCTCTATCCAATCAGATGATTAGAAGGAGCGAACGACACGAATACCCCATGTACCGTGGTTACCCTGACGTCCAAGGTT
>JBPCWJ010000056.1:0-3459 GCA_051009635.1 Rhizobiaceae bacterium | reverse complement strand
CCGTAGGTGCTTCCACATGGGCATCCGGCAACCAGGTATGAACCGGCCACATTGGCATTTTGACAGCAAACGAAGCGAAGAATGCCAACCAAAGCCAAGTTTGCATGGAAGCGGGGAAAGAATGGTTTAGTAGCTCAGGAATATCGGTGGTATCGGCATGCCAGTACATGGCCATCATGGCCAGCAGCATCAATACGGAGCCAAGCAGCGTGTAAAGAAAGAACTTGAAACTCGCATAAACACGACGCTTGCCGCCCCACACACCGATGATGAGGAACATCGGTATCAGACCGGCCTCAAAGAAGATGTAGAACAGCACCAGATCAAGCGAGCAAAACACGCCGATCATCAAGGTTTCGAGCAACAGAAACGCGACCATATATTCGCGTACCCTGTCCTGCACTGATTCCCAGCTAGCCAAAATGCAGAACGGCATCAAGAATGTCGTCAAGATGATGAACAGCATCGAGATACCATCAACACCCAGATGATAGCTCATGAATCCGCCGATCCAGGCGGCCTTCTCGATCATCTGGAAACCGGCAACGGAATTATCGAAAGTCCACCAGATACCCAGAGACAGGATGAAATTGAGCAAGGTCACGAATAGTGTGACGTTCCGGATATTGCGCCTGGAAGTTTCATCGCTGTCCGACATGAACAGGATAATAAGCCCGCCAAACGCCGGTACAAACGTCACCACACTGAGAAGCGGCCATTCACTCATCAATTAAAATCCTTGAAACATTGCCCAGGTGATCAGCGCAGCAACACCGATCAGCATGGCGAATGCGTAATGATAAATATATCCCGATTGCAGCTTCACGACCCGGTTGGTCACATCAAGAACACGGGCAGACACGCCATCCGGCCCGAAACCGTCGATGAGCCAGCCATCTCCGAGTTTCAACAAGAACCGTCCTAGACGCATGGTGGGTTTTACAAACAGGAAGTCATAAATCTCGTCAAAATACCATTTGTTGAGCAGGAAGGAATACAGGATTGGCTGGCTCGCTGCCAACTGTTTGGGAAGCTTTGGACTGCGAATATAGAAGATGTATGCCGTGAAAAACCCAATCGCCATCATCACGAAAGGCGACCATTTCACCCATAGCGGTACATAATGGAACTTGTCGAGAATTTCATTTCCGGGACCGGCAAACAGCGCTGTACGCCAGAAAGCATTATACCAGCCTTCATGATGCCCCTGGGTATCGTGCCCGAGGAAGGATCCATAGAACAATATACCGGCCACCAAAGCACCTGCAGCCAGGATGTAAAGCGGCACCAACATGACATTTGGTGATTCATGAACATGACTCATGACTTCGGCGGAGGCCCTGGGTTTTCCGTGGAAAGTCATGAAGATCAACCGCCAGGAATAGAAGCTTGTAAACAAGGCCGCGACCACAAGAAGGCCAAAGGCCATCGAGGCCGCCGGGTTCGTGGCAACAAAGGCACTTTCGATGATCGCGTCTTTGGAGAAGAATCCTGCCGTCCCGATATATGTACCCGGAATTCCAAGACCGGTCAGTGCCACAGTGCCTATGATCATTAGCCAGTAGGTTACCGGAATGTGGCGGCGAAGCCCGCCCATGCGACGCATGTCCTGCTCGTCTGATACTGCATGGATCACCGACCCTGATCCAAGGAACAATAACGCCTTGAAAAACGCATGTGTGAACAGATGGAAGATTGCAGCACCATAGGCACCGACACCGAGAGCAACGAACATGTAGCCTAGCTGCGAACAGGTCGAATAGGCGATGACCCGCTTGATATCGTTCTGAACAAGTCCGACGGTCGCAGCAAAAAAGGCCGTGACCGCTCCAACGATAGTGACGATAGTAAGGGCGGTCGGTGAATATTCGAACAAGGGCGACATGCGTGCCACAAGAAATACGCCCGCGGTAACCATGGTAGCCGCGTGGATCAGGGCAGAAACTGGCGTCGGGCCCTCCATCGCATCCGGGAGCCAGGTATGCAGCAGGAACTGCGCTGATTTACCCATCGCACCCATGAAAAGCAGCAGGCACACAATCGTCAGCGCATGGGCCCTATCGAGTTCATAACCAAGGAAATTGAGTGCGGTGGCTTGCGCTTCCGCATCAGCACCCTCCTCGATATGACGGAAGTCGGCCGCATTGGCAAAAATCGTCGAAAACTCTATCGAGTTGAACAGCACATAGACGCCGAAGATTCCCAGGATGAATCCGAAGTCACCGATCCGGTTTACAACAAACGCCTTGATTGCCGCCGCATTTGCTGACGGCTTCTTGTACCAAAATCCAATAAGCAGATAGGAAGCCAGACCGACACCTTCCCAGCCAAAGAACATCTGCAACAGATTGTCTGAGGTAACCAGCATCAACATGGCGAAGGTAAAGAGCGACAAATAGGCAAAAAACCTCGGCCGATGCGGGTCATGATGCATATATCCAACGGAGTAGACATGCACGAGTGATGACACCGTATTGACCACAACCAGCATCACCACGGTCAGCGTATCAATCCGGAAAGACCAGTTGATGTCGAGCGAACCGGAATTGATCCATTGCAACACATCGATTTGCTGGACTTCCGCACCACTGAATGCATGGGTAAAGAACGCAACCCAGGAAAGAATTGCGGAAATGATCAGGAAGCCGGTCGTAATATATTCAGACCCCTTCACACCAAGTGACTTTGAGAAAAGTCCCGCTGCGAGGAAACCGGCGAGCGGCAGAAATACGATCAGGTGATACATGCTTCGCCCCTCAACCCTTCATGAGATTAATGTCTTCGACGGCAATCGAACCACGATTGCGGAAGAACACCACAAGAATAGCCAAGCCAATCGCAGCTTCAGCAGCTGCTACAGTCAGCACGAAGAGCGCAAATACCTGGCCCATTAGATCACCCAGGTGCTGGGAAAACGCCACGAAATTGAGATTTACTGACAGCAGGATCAATTCAATGGACATCAGGATGATGATGACATTCTTCCGATTCAGGAAAATGCCCAGCATTCCGATGGTGAACAAAATGGCGCTTACCGCCAGATAATGTGAAATCCCGATTTCCATAGCACTATCTCAATCCGCCCGGCCTCTCAGCCAAACATTATATCCCCTTACCGGATTCCACTTTTACGACTTCAATTGCTGTTTCCGGCGTTCGAGCGACCTGACGCCCGATATCCTGCCGACGTACATCCGGCTTGTGGCGAAGCGTAAGCACAATCGCGCCGACCATCGCTACGAGCAGTATCATTCCAGCAATCTGGAAGAAGAAGATGTACTTCGTGTACAAAATATCGCCCAGCGCCTTGATATTGGAGACAGCTTCCATATCCGGAATTGGTTGAACCGGTTGGGCCGCAGCTCCCGGTGCAAGCACCCAGCTACCAAACACCATCAAAAGTTCCGCCAGCATAATGAACGCCACGAGCATGCCGACCGGAAGATATTGCAGGAAACC
>JBPCWJ010000055.1:0-5680 GCA_051009635.1 Rhizobiaceae bacterium | reverse complement strand
TTATATATCCATTCACGCTGGTCGCCTGGGAGGCTTTCTCCAAGGACGGTGCTTTCACTCTGGAGCACTTTGAGACCATGACCAGCAATTGGAAGTTCGAGATATCTTTCTGGAACACCCTGCTGCTTGCCGCTGCGGTCGTGCCCATCCAACTGGCCCTGTCGCTTCTAATGGCGACCATGGTTTCCAAGATGCAGAAAGGCCGTGACATTGTCCTCTATATCTGGACGATACCACTAGGAATTTCTGATCTTGCGGCAGGGATCATCTGGCTCGCCATCTTCGATCAGTCGGGCTATCTCAATTCGATGCTGTATGGCTTGGGTGTAATTGATCAACCAGAGAATTTCCTCAGCTATCAGAATAAGTCGACGATTTTCATCGCAATAGTTCTCGCCGAGATCTGGCGCGCGACGGCCATAATGCTGGTCATTCTCGTTGCCGGCATCGGCTTGATACCCAAGGAATATTATGAAGCCGCGGAAGTGTTTGGAGCATCCAACTGGAAGCGGTTCACCAAGATAACCCTGCCAATGCTCAAGCCAAGTCTGCAGACCGCTTTGGTGCTGCGCGTCATCCTGGCATTCGAGGTTTTCGCGGTTGTCGCAGCCCTTGGTGGCACCAACTTCCCGGTACTCATGGGTGAGACATATAACTGGCAGTTTGAACTCCAGGACGGCAACGTCGCCGCTGCCTATGCCCTGGTGATCCTTGCCATCTCGATAGCCTTCACCCTGTTGATCCTGCGCTTATTGCGCGTACCCAAAGGAGCGCAAGTATGACTACTTCTTCTCCAACTGTTGCCGCGAGCCAGCCGCAGAAAGTGGTTGATGCCAGAAAGGCTGGCTCCATGGTCTTCGCCGCAAGTGTGATCCTGCTATGCGCATGGGTGCTGGTGCCGATCTACTTCCTGCTGGTCAACACCCTGTCTTCACCCGAAGAGGTGGCGGCTTTCCCGAAAACCTTCATACCCCCATTCAACTTCGGCAGCCTTGAGTTTTTTGCCGGATTTTCGGGAATAGCCAATGCCATGAAAAATTCCGCTTTGGTGGCGATCGTGACAATGATCATGTCCATCGGGGTGGGAGCACCAGCGGGCTATGCACTTTCGCGGTTTGATTTTCCGGGAAAGGCAGCATTTCGCATCCTGATTCTTATGACGCGTGCCTTCCCGCTTCCATTGCTGGCCTTGCCGCTGGCGGTAATGTTTATCCGTACCGGCCTTGATGACACCATTGTTGGATTGGCGATTGTGCATACAACGCTTGCACTTCCCTTCGCCGTGTTGATCACATTCTCCCTGTTCTCGGGAATCCCCGTCGAACTGGAAGAGGCTGCATGGACGCTGGGCTGCAATCGTATCCAGGCATTCAGGAAAGTCGTGCTTCCTCTGGTACTGCCCGGGATTACGGCGTCGGCAATCTTTGCCTTCGTGATTTCCTGGAACGAGGTTTTCGCTGCATCGGTCCTGACCATCGAGAACCGCACACTGACGGCGTTCCTGCTGCAGAGCCTGGATGTATCACCGCTTCATCTGAAGTTTGCTGGCGGATTTGTTCTCGTTATACCCGCGCTGATCTTCATCTTCGCGGTACGCAAATACCTGTTCGCAATGTGGGGCATAGCCAATCGCTGACCCAGATTTTCAATTCCAGAAAAGTGAGAACTTAAATGGCTGAGATTAGAATTAAGAACGTCGCCAAGACATTCGGCACCTATCAGGCGCTTCACTCGATTGATATGACAATTGCTGACCGGGAATTCATGGTTCTGCTAGGCGCTTCGGGTTGTGGCAAGACCACGCTTCTGCGGATCATTGCGGGTCTGGAAACCCCAAGCGTTGGCGAAGTCTGGATTGGCGACAAGCGTGTCGATCACCTTCCGCCGCGCCAGCGCGGTATCGCGATGGTTTTCCAGAACTATGCCGTGTTCCCGCATTTGACGGTGTTCGAGAACATCGCTTTCGGTTTGCGCATGAACAAATTGCCCGAAGATGCAATCAGGGAACGGGTAAATCGTACTGCCAATCTGATGCATATCGAGCAATTACTGCAGCGTTATTCCGGCCAGCTTTCGGGCGGCCAACGGCAACGTGTAGCGGTTGCACGCGCGCTCGCCATGGAGCCGGATGTGATCCTGATGGATGAACCGCTCTCAAACCTCGATGCGCTTTTGCGGCTTGAAATGCGTGCCGAGCTAAAGGGCGTATTGGCCGACAGCAACACCACCACAATCTATGTGACACATGATCAGGTCGAAGCAATGAGTTTGGCAGATCGCATTGCCGTCATGCATCAAGGCCGTATCGTACAGGCAAACAATCCGGTGGAAATCTACCGCAATCCGGCCGCCCATTTTGTTGGCAGTTTTATCGGTAATCCGCCAATGAATTTCCTGAATGCCACCAAGGGTGGAAATGGGAAATGGAAGGTTGCAGGTAAATCATTCCCGGGACCCAAGGCAGACCGGGAAAATCTAGAATTCGCAATACGGCCGGAGGATTTGACGATCAATGGTAGCGGTCTCGATGCAAAGGTCCGAATTGTAGAACCTTTGGGCGCCCATAATCTCGTAACATGTGATGTCGATGGTTCCCTGTTCCGCGCCGTCATTGACAGCGATTCCAATGTAAAGGCTGGTGAACAGATTTCACTAGCACCAATGCCTGATCGTATCCGCTGGTTCGATCCTCAAACAAATCTGGCGGTCAATTAGGGTCCATCTGCGATGAGCGTTTTTGACAAGAAGTCCATTACGGAAGAAGCTGCCGCGGTATTGCGCGAGAATGACCGTGGCACCTATACCGTACCCACCAAGGGGCTTTACCCATTTCAGTGGAATTGGGATTCCTGCCTGACTGCACTTGGTCTTGCCCAGATTGACGAGCGGCGGGCCTGGCAGGAAATCGAGACCCTGTTCGAACATCAATGGGAAGACGGGATGGTACCTCATATCGTTTTCCATCAGCATGATGACGGATATTTCCCGGGACCTGATGTCTGGGGAACCAACAGACCTGTTCCGACTTCCGGAATTACCCAGCCAGCGGTCGCCGGATTTGCGATCAAACGCCTTTTTGACAGGGCGAAGGACGAGAAACTGGCTGAGGAGAAAGCAAATATTCTCCTGCCCAAGATCACCCAATGGCACCAATGGTTTTATGAAAATCGTGATCCCGAAAAAACCGGTCTGGTAGCGATCATCCATCCATGGGAATCCGGCAGGGATAATTCAATCGACTGGGATGATGCTTTCGAACGCGTGCCGACCGAAGGGGTGCAATCCTATCAGCGCCGTGATCTCAGTCACGCCAACCCTGACCACCGGCCAACCCAGGAACAATATGACCGCTATATTTGGCTGGTGCAGAAATTCCGGAGTCTCGATTGGGACAATTCGAAGCTGCATGATGCATCGCCTTTCCAGATCGTTGACCCGGGATTTAACGGCATTCTCATTCGGGGCTGTCAGGAAACCGCAGAATTGGCACAGGAACTGGGCCACGACGAAATTGCATCAAGAAACCTGCAATGGGCGAAGAACGGACTTGCCGCGCTTGACACTTTATGGAGCGAAAAACACCGGCAATTCGTTTGCTATGATCGCGCTGCTGTCAAGCTGGTAGATAGCGCTTCAATTGGGGGGCTGCTCGCAGTATTTGCACAGGTTTCCGGGGAACAGGCAAAGACAATTTCCGACCGGATCAATGATCTGGCCGGGCGGGCCAAATTTCTGGTTCCAAGCCACGATCCGATAGACCCGCGTTTTGACGGAAAGCGTTATTGGCGTGGGCCGACATGGCTCATTGTCAATTACATGATTGCAGACGGGTTGATCCGTGCGGGCGAAAAGGCGACAGCTGATCGGATCGTGACGTCAAGCCTTGATCTGATCCTGGAAAGTGGATTTGCCGAATATTACGGTCCTGTCGATGGCGAACCCTGCGGCGGCGGCAGATTCACATGGACCGCTGCCATGGTATTGGAGTTTCTCAGGGAACTTTAGGCGAGCTACACTCTGCGCAACCCGTTCTTCTCCAGAAGCTCGGTCAATAATTCCTTGGTTTCCGTTCGGTGGCGCCAATGCAATTTTCGTGCGGTTT
Source organism: Rhizobiaceae bacterium (assembly GCA_051009635.1). Lineage (GTDB taxonomy): Bacteria > Pseudomonadota > Alphaproteobacteria > Rhizobiales > Rhizobiaceae > BOKV01. The sequence goes on along the minus strand of JBPCWJ010000055.1, from coordinate 1,578 downwards.
CGCCGTCAGCCTTGGCAATGGCGTCGTATAACGCACGATGGTCCTTGTTGGATTTGGTTGGCATGGGTCTCAGGTAAAGCGTGATGGACTTCGCTCTCCTGACCTGATCATTGAAGTTGGTGACGATCGAGATAATGCGGCTATTGCCACCGAGCCGAACCAGCTCTTCGTGGAAATCCTCATCGGCCTGAGCCCATCTCTCGCGGTCGTTATTCTTCAGGCTTGCTTCCATCTTCTTGATGCTTTCGGCCAAACCGGAAAGTTTTTCCCTGGAATATTGTGCTTCTGCAGCCTGGAACGCAGCCAGACTTTCCAACTCTGTCAGCACCTCATAGATTTCACGCATGTCATTGACAGAAAGCGCAGAGACGCGAATGCCCCTGCGCGGACGCACTTCCAGCAGGCCCTGCGCTTCGAGCACCAATGTTGCTTCACGCACAGGCGTGCGCGACATTCCAAGCCGCTCTGCCAGCTCGGTCTCCAAATGGTCGGAACCCGCTGGCAATTCGCCGGAGAAAATAAGGGACCTGATGTCATCAACTGCGCGCAGGCTCTGTGATTTGCCTTTCAGTTCTTGTACCACTTCTCAAATCTCCTGCTTCTGCCCGGTTGCAGCGGATTGATAGATTGCGTTCTCGATTTCAATCACACGCAAATATTCCCGGGCAGTATTTTCAAACTCCGATTCCCCTTTGAGCGCCGCTATTACATGGGCTTGTAGTGAATGGACACAATCGCCTGAAAATCCAGACCATTCTCTTGCCAACAGGACCGTGTCTTCTTCCATTTGACCAAATGTTCGAACGTGCAGGGAGCCGTCTCCGCGCAGAACAAGGGTTCCCTCTGTGCCTTCCAGCAATGCTTCACCGAAGGTCTTTCGGGGGTCACTCGTTGCATGATCAAGATGGCGGTTGCCATCAAAGACTGCCCGGACATCATCAACCATTTCAAAAATCACAATGGCTGCATCCTCACCTTCAATCACGGGATTCATTTTTCGAAGATCGGCATAGACAGCTTTGACCGGACCCAGCAGAAATTGAAAGACATCGATCCAGTGCACGGCGGTCTCATGCACCAGAAATTTCTTCATTTTCTGGAAATAGGGCTGCCGCGCCAGATAGGCCTCTGGGCCCTGTCCATCACCGGTTCGCATTCTGAAAGTAAGCTGGTGAATCCTGCCCAACCTGCCTTCTGAAATGACTTTTGCCATTTCGCGATACCAGGGCTGAAAGCGAAAATTTTCGTGGACTATCAAGGGAACCTTGGCCTCTTCAGCCAGTCTAGTCGCCTCTTGCGCCTCCTGGAGCGACGTACAGAACGGCTTTTGGCAAATAATGGCGGCAATGCCATTCTCAAGTGCGGTTTGAATAGCCTCCATATGGCTGGGCGGGGGTGTGATAATATCCAGTAAATCCGGTCGCACTTCTTCCAGCATTTGCTGAAGATTAGAGAAAGCTGGCAATCCCGTTTTTCGTGCAAGGTCGATCCGCTGGTCGGCGGCACCAACAAGTTCCGCATTCTCAATTCTCTGCCAGCCATCGCGGTGAAACTGGCTGAAATATCCTGCTCCCAGAC
>JBPCWJ010000054.1:0-6194 GCA_051009635.1 Rhizobiaceae bacterium | reverse complement strand
GGTGTAACCTTGCGAGAGATCAAACATTCAAGTCACTCTTGCTGGCTTTGGCAGGGTACAGCAGATGTGTTGAGAAAGGCGATTCGATACAATGGTGGTGCATCTACATTAATTTTGAAAAGCAATGCCTTGAACCACCTTCCATGCTTAAGGGACAATTATTCAAGTCCCTGAATGAAGAAATTCCTTATTGCTGAAGCAAAGTACCCATCATCTTTGGTGTACTCAATGTGAATACGTCCTGGCCCGTCATGATTTTACCTCCGCCGGGACTGGCGTAGGCCAGATTCCAGTTGGTCGGCATTTGAAGGGTCGAGCTCGAAATATCAATATAGCCGGTCCAGCCGGTAACCGAAGCACAATCAGCAGCCGAGTTTGACCAGGCCACGGAAAATGAGATCGTTTGAGTATTGGCATAATAAATACCAGTCAGCGGGTAAGGCGTACCCTGGCAGTTAAAACCGGAGGCGTTGTTAATGTAATTGCCTGATACAGTATAGACACCGGGTTGCGTTGCGGACTGGGTAAAGGAAATGGTTGCTGTTGAGCCAGATTGATTGGTCCATGTGGAAGCGCCTGCCAGTAATCGGGTTCCGGCAGCAACTCCTTGCTGATCTGCCCAAGCTGCTGCTGAATATATATACAGAAAAACACAAAGTAGAAATTTTACGAATATTTTCATTGAACCAATCCCAATCTATTTTCATAACTATATTAATTACCAATAAGAGAAATTTTTATTTGGCACAACAAATAATTGAAATTTACCTCGGTTATGTCCGTGGAGACGTGGTTGAGAACAACAGAAAGGTGGCTGAGGCAATGGCAAAGAACAGACGGTGAATACCGAGTGAAAACCAAATGTTGGGCTTAATCGTAAAACAGAAGCAAAATCAGCAAATTAAGCTGGAGCGGGTAGCGGGAATCGAACCCGCATATTCAGCTTGGAAGGCTGCTGCTCTACCATTGAGCTATACCCGCCAGGCGGACATGCCGGCTTGTCTTTCTGCGATGGTGGAGGAGGCTGGATTCGAACCAGCGTAGGCATAGCCAACGGATTTACAGTCCGTCTCCTTTAACCACTCGGACACTCCTCCAATTCGCAGAGCGTAGGAACAGAACAACAAACACATATCAGCATATGGGCCGATTGATCCGGTACTATAAGTACAGTCCGCGCCGGGTTATGCCGCCGCACCTTGGCTGTGTCAACACGCCATTCGCTTTTGATCCAACAATTTTGCCAGATGATCCGAATTAATGCTGAATACGGGATAACGACAGCTTGCCTGTAACGCCCATGCGCGCTACTCCGGCTGGATGACAGGCAAACACTCAGGCAAACACTCAGGCAAAAAATCAGGCGCTGGCAAATTCGGCGAGGCGCATGACCACCATCATGCACAAAAGCGGCGCCAGCGGCGCGAGGATGTTCACGCAAAACGCGGTTCCGGCAAGCTTGCCAAGGGCCAGTTTTCGGGTGGTGATTCTGCCTCCGAATTACGTGACGGCGCCTTGCTTATTTATGGGCTTCATACGGTTCGCCACGCATTGGAGAATGCTGGCCGGAAGAAAATCGCCTTGCATGTAACCCGAAATGCGATGATCCGCCTTGATCTTGATGATCTCGATACCGGCGATTTACAGATCAAGGAAACCGATCCGCGCTCACTAGACCGGATGGTCGGGCCGGACGCAGTCCATCAGGGGGCTGTACTTGAAGTCGAACCTCTGGTGCCCCGCAAACTCGGGGAGTTGAAAGAGGCTGATCTTGTCCTTGTTCTCGACCAGGTAACCGACCCCCACAATGTGGGGGCTATCCTGCGTTCGGCAATCGCGTTTGACGCGACAGCCGTAATCACAACAGCGCGCCACTCCCCTGCCGAAACCGGCGTGTTGGCAAAAGCGGCGTCAGGTGCGCTGGACATGATCGACATGATCCAGGTGAGAAATCTTGGTGAGTGTCTGGTTGAACTAAAGGAGCTTGGATTTTCCGTCATCGGATTGGACAGTGAGGGCGAGGCAGAGTTCGATATTTCTTCTGGTGCAAGCAATGTTGCGCTGGTCCTTGGCTCCGAAGGCAAAGGGTTACGTCAGAAGACCAGAGGGCTATGCGACCAGTTGATGCGGCTGGACATGCCCGGCCGCATCAAATCGCTCAATGTTTCAAATGCAGCCGCGCTATCGCTCTATATCGTGCGCAAGCATTTGGCGCGGTCTGCTGGTTCGGACCTTAATTAACCGGTGGCAGCGTAACGTCACCCTCAAGCCGCTCGACCAGACCTTTACCCTTGCCGCTATAGAGAGTGATGATCTTGGGTGAATTCAGATATGGCCCAAGCCGGATGGTGCAATATGGACCTTCCACGCAATCATCTTCCAAAATCGGCTCGTTATCCGCGATAGTCGCATCATAATACGGGTCCTGATAGCTGCTTCCAGCCGTTATGACCAAGGCACCGCCAGCGATATCGCGATAGTAATCCCTTCCGCCACGGCGATTCCTACGGAATCCGTCATAACCGCCGCGCAATCCGTAGTCGCGATATCCGCTCCATCTTCCATAGCGGTCATATCTGCGAACGTGATTCCTGAAGCGTTTTCCACCGGGATATAGGCGGTGCTTGCTGCCAGCGTGGCGACGGTAGTTACCACGGTAATCATCCCTGCCCCGATAGCCATCCCTGCGACCGGCATGTGATCTGCCTCGATCGCCATATTGTCTGTTGTTGCGGTAGCCGCGGTCGCTGTAATCCCGTCCACGATCCCTATGTCGAACACCAGCGCGTCCGGGATTACGAAGAACACTTCCCGAACGATATCTGGAATTATACCTTCCGTGGCCGCGATAGGATCTGGAATGTTTGCGATAATAACCGGTACGCTTCCCGGCTACATTCAGTTTCTTTGAACGATAGCTGGCACGCGCGCGAGGCTTTCCGCCTCCATGGCCACGAGCGGAATATCCCGGTTTTCCACTTCTGGCTTGCGCTTCGGAATATGAATAGCCACTGACCATCATCGAAGTAACGGCAATGACTGCCATCAGATTTCGTAGCCTCAGCAGCGTTATGATCTTGTTGTTTGATATTGAACTCAGGGCATTCAACATGTGGGCACTCCCTGCAACCTTCCCGGCAGCATTTGGCGTTAGACCGGGCAATCACCCGGCTGAACATTGGCCGGCCCACACCGCCCAGTTTTGCGTTTTCCTCAAGTTAATGAAGTGTTAACGCCGCTGCAAGGCAAACCCCCTGCCCTGACATGGAATTAAGGAAAATATTTTCCGCCATGGTTAATGTCACAAATGCTGGACATCGGCGAAAATTATGGTAATCACGCGCGCATGCCCTTGTAGCTCAGATGGTAGAGCAGCTGATTTGTAATCAGCGGGTCGGCGGTTCGAGTCCGTCCGGGGGCACCATTTTTTTCAATAGCTTAATCGTAATTCCTGATTATTTGATTCAGGCTTGGGTTACAAATGGGTTACAAAACCTTCTTTTGATTCATCCAAATAAGCAAAGTACCTACTCCTTCATTTTTCGAAGATTCCAGTACCCCACCTAACCCCCACCCCCGGGGTTTGTGAATGGGTCCCTTGCGACTACTACATATTAATCTGCTTAAACGACGGGCAATAAATGATGCGCGAAGTCCTTTGTGAAAAATTTTCGCAAAAATTTTGACTAATCGTATGTGCTAGAAGAAATAAAACGGTGTGATGCTCGACTATTTTGTGTTTCTGCTTGTATCTTTGAAACTTGATTGGGCCAATCAAAGCCATTGAAGTTTAAGAATAGGTGTTTGCCATGGGACATCCCGCCATTAATTCTGATTCTGTAGCATTAGTAACCGGTGCAGCAGCGGGTATTGGTCTAGCTGCCGCGAAACAATTTGCAAGTCAGGGTATGCGTTTAATCATCGTAGATAATCGTTCTGAATTGTTGGAATCGTCAAAAAGCCAATTATTGGAAGAAGGCGCCCCTGATGTTTTCGCTACAGCGGTAGATGTTTCAGACATCGAAGCGATGACACAATTTGAGAAGGAAGTGACAGAACGTTTTGGTGGCGTTGACATATTAATGAACAATGCAGGTATTCAGCCCGGGAGCCAGATGTTTAGCTCTGTCGATGACTGGCATCAGATTCTTGGCGTTAATTTGTGGGGCATCATCCACGGTGTCAAACTATTTGCCCCAAAAATGATTGAACGCGGCAGACCGGGCGCAATCATAAATACCGGCTCAAAACAGGGAATCACCACTCCTCCCGGTGATCCTGCCTATAACGTCTCAAAGAGTGCGGTTAAAACATATACCGAGGCGCTTGCACATGAACTTCGAAGTGGCGATGGCGCCCACATTTCGGCTCATCTTCTAATACCCGGTTTTGTGTTTACCGACCTTACCCGCGGCAGTCGAACAGAAAAACCAGACGCTGCATGGACGGCAGATCAGACTGCGGAATTTATGATGAAAAGTCTTAACAATGGCGACTTTTATATTCTGTGCCCCGACAATGATGTCCCACGTGAACTGGATGAGAAAAGGATGGCTTGGGCTATGGGTGATATTATTGAAAACAGGCCAGCCCTTTCGCGATGGCATCCAGACTATTCAGAGGCTTTCGCCAAATTTTTGAAGTCTGATTGATAATCAATGTTGATTGCATCGTACTAGCTCAGAAAGACACATGTTGTTAGGCGGACAATTTCCAGAACCAATAAAGCCACGGCGTTTTTCTAATTCCGCCACTTCGCCACTACCTTGATAATAAGGGAGCAAGATTATGACGATACAGCGATTTATGGTTGAAGATGAGCTGCCACCTGTCAGTCACTATTGCCATTCGGTGAGGGCCGATAACCACATATGGGTATCCGGCATAGTCGGCATGAAAGCAGACGGAACGATTCCTGAAGACACGGTTTCCCAGTTTGATATTGCCATCAATTCAATGGATGCGTGCCTACGCGCGGCAGGCGGCAGGCCAGAGCACATTGTCAAAGTTCAAGTTTTCATGACTGACATATCCGAGCGCGCAGCAATCAATCCGCGACGCATAGAATATTTTGGTGAGCATCGCCCGGCATCAACACTGGTTGAGGTCTCGGCTCTGGTTGATCCCCGAATGAAAGTGGAAATTGAGTGTCAGGCTGTGCTGCCCAGTGAAGGGTGAACTGTCTGTTATTTGTCAGAAACCAATATTCGGAAGTATTCGGTAGGTATTGGTGTCAGCTAATTTGCTTGGGTAGAGGCGCCTTGGTGAATTCCTCCAGAGCTTCACATCTCTCCGCATATTTTGAAAGCTCAGGATAAAGCTTAGAAAGATCTAGATTGGGCCGAACAGCATCTGCAAATGAAAATGCTACCACCGTCGTGACATCAGCCTGAGAGATTTTCTCGGTACCTGCTATCCAACCCGAATCTATGCATTTCTCCGCAAGGTCATTCAAATAACCGAAACCCCCAACAACCTGTGATTCATTGTGCTCGATCCATGGCTCATGGATTTTCTCGGCTGGTCGAACGCGCCCTTCATAAAACGCCCATTGCGCCTTTTCCGTACAGGCAATGGCGGTGGAAATAATTTGCATTACCGTACGCCGCAAATTTCCTGACGGCGGTATCAATGCGCGCTCAGGTCCAACAATCTGGTCGATTTCGTCAAGAATAGCCGAGCTTTCTACCAACGAAGACCCCTCGTCTAGAACTAGCACCGGTATTCTGACGACGGGATTAAACTGCCGTACCACCTCTGGTTTCTTGAAAACGTAGATTTCGTCGAGAGTAAAAGGCAACTCCAAAAGGTTCAGACTCACAGCCACCCTGCGCACATAGGGTGAGAGATAGTTTCCAACGAGCTTCATTGCCGTTTTCCTTTCTACAATGTCAATTCTGACATTTTTATATCTTCATTGGCAGCGTAAGCGTTGCCCTACGAGTGCCCAGTTTTCTTGGTACTTGCGGACGAAATCCAGATTTACCGAGTGATGGTTCCTAACCCCAATCAAACTCGAATATTTCATTACAAATCTGTTTGTGTACTGCTAGACGGTGATCGCTTTCGCTATCCTGAAGGCCAAGATTCTTGAAAAAACCTTCTCCCGGTAACCCTGATTTATTGGCTACCACCAAAGCAGGGAGTGGTGGTTCACTATTTTGGGTGTTTTGATACTGGAGCCTGTTCAGTAG
>JBPCWJ010000053.1:0-3064 GCA_051009635.1 Rhizobiaceae bacterium | reverse complement strand
GACGGGTTCCTCTTCTCCCCGGATGACACGGGCAAAATGCAGTACCTGCTCCTGGAGCGGGTCACTGGAACCGGCGATCAGTGTTTTTGCCTCTATCGGATTCCACCAGTCAGGACCTCCGTCATGGGTCCAGACTCTCAGATCAGGGATGGACAGCGAACCTCGCGTCCCGCCCATCAGGTAACAGCTCTCATTGGTGGCAGGATAGGCGGGATTTTCACGTGCTGTAAGTTCCCAGCTCCATGGCGAGGCTATCGTGTCGGCAACCGAGATTGTGGCAATGATACCGGATTCAAAAATCAGGATGGCAGCAGCCAGATCCTCGTTTTCAAATCCCCTTACCGATGGAACTGCTTGTGCCTGCACCCGGACAACTTCTCCGCAGAAATGGCGAAGAAGATCAACATCATGGACGAGATTGACGGAAATCGGCCCGGCCCCCTTTTTCGTACGCCACGGTGCACTCTCGAAGTAATGATCTGGTTTGTAGAACCAACAGGTCGTTTGAATGGCCCGCAGGTCGCCAACTGCACCCCCATCGATTGCATCCTTCGCCGCTTGAATAATTGAGTTATATCGCCTGTGATGTCCAACCAGAATGGGAATGTTCTCTTTTTCAGCCGCCAGAACCAGTGATAGTGCCTCCTCGGAGGATGCTGCTATCGGCTTCTCCACCAGTATGGGGCATTTGTTTTTAACGCAGGTAATTCCCTGTTCGACATGCAGCAGTGTAGGTGTTGCGAGTATGACGCCGTCTACAATCCGCTGATCAAGTAATTCTTCCAGGCTTGCAAACACCGGAACTCCGTGCTGGCCAGCGTCCGCCCGCGCAGCATCCGCCGGTTCAACAATTGCGGCTAGTACCAGACCCTGTGCCCGCTGAATTGCAGATACATGTGCTTTTCCAACCAGTCCATAGCCGACGACAGCGAGTTTGGTTTCCCTGGCTGTTTTACCGCTGGCGGAATTAATCACGATCGGGATTTCTCCGGGGATTAATGCAGGAATGATCTTCAGGGAATCCTGACACTAATATGTTGAATTGGCAATGTCTCATGCTACCTGATGTTTGGGTGATCATTGAACTGGATCAAGCTGCATTGTTCGTTGCAAATCCCAGTGCAAGCATTACGAGTGATATGGCGCCAAGCCAGGCGGCCAGGACCCGGAAACCAATATCGACCCAGGCCCAACTATACCGTTCCTTGACGATGTAAATAATGGCCCAAATATAGACCAGGCCGATATTGGCACCGACAATCGACCCGAACATCGTAACCAGCCGGTCTATTGCCGGTCCGGGATCGGGAACCGACGCCATGCCGATCAAGACACCGCCGATGGCTGGTAATACAACTGCAATTGGCAACAGTTTTCCCGGTACAAGGGCCGCCCAGGCACAGGCAACAAAAGCAATGGCGAACATTGCTGTTTCAAACTCAATGGAGCCGGGGCCCATCAATATTCCGGCGAAGGTGGCTGCGACAAATGCAGCAAGCAACCAACGTACCTTTTGCGTCTCAAAGCCGCCAATCAGTAAGCCAAGACCAAACATTAACAGGGCCTGCGAAGGGGTCGAGAAAGGGTGTATCAACCCGACATAGAAACCTTCGATCCCCGGGAAAGGGCTGTGTGCATGTGCCGGGCTGGTTCCGAATACAAGAAATGGCCCGATGCACCACCGCAATATTCTCATTCTCAGATCATTCCGGTGAGAAAGCCAATTCCGGCAAGGGAAATCAATCCGCCTGCACCCCGGACCGCCAACTTGCCTGCAGGCCATTTTGCCGGAATTCCGAAGGCGATGCCAATCAGATGCAGCATTCCGGTTGCAACCACGAAACCAACCGCATAGGCGAAGGCATTAACGGTTGACGGTAATTCCGTTCCATGGGCGTAGCCATGAAAGATTGCAAATGCACCGACGATAATTGCTGCCACCCAAATAGGCGGGCGTACCGCAAAAACGATCATCAATCCCAGAACAACGGCAGAAAGTGCTATACCGGTTTCTACCGCCGGTAACGGTAGCCCGGCGATCCCCGCCGCTGCACCCAACGCCATGATCAATGGGAACACGACGGGCAGCGCCCAGATGGCAGGTGATCCCAAAAATGCCCCCCAAAGTCCAACGGCTACCATCGCAGCAACATGATCCCATCCCAGGACCGGATGTGTGAATCCCGCAATGAAGCCGCCGCCATATCCCTCTCCCGAATGGGCCATTGCTGGCAACGCCGAACAGGTAATGGCAATTGCGACCATAAACAAAAAGAACACGGCGCTACGTGGCATGTGAAAACCTCATGATAAGGAATGTTCCGGTTTCGTATTTGGAAGTTCAATTCTCGGCGATTGATCTGCTGAAACTAACTCAATTAGGATCGCCCTGACAAGCATTGTGTTTGCCAGTCCATATGATCGCAAAATGCTATTTGCGAATATCCAGGTAGATAAGGTGAACCGAATTAACGGCTGTGGATTAGTGGCACAATTGCCCCTTCGTTCCGCGCCTAACATGTTGATTCTGTGTTGATATTGCAACAGCGTCAACCGTTGTTGTTTAGCAACGTCTAGAGCGAAGCCAATCTGCTTGTTTCCGTTGGGGAATGCAGCCTAGGTTCGGCAACGAATCTTTCCGGGTCAATGCTGATTCTTGCCTCGTATTGAATGGGCTAATAAATGAACCTCGCTTTATCGCGGCAATTACTGATTTCCACATCCTTGTCTGCACTTGTCATCGCTTTGCCGGTTTGTGCGATTGCGGATGATGTTGTCATCAATGGCAATAATCCCGCGACCGTCACACTGGATGGTAATGATACGCTGACGGTAACGCCCGGCGGCAGCATAGCTCCGCCATCCGAAAATATTGGGGTTAATAGCACCGGCGGTAACAACAAGATTACCAATGCGGGTTTGATTAAAACATTGGGGGGAAATGCCGATGGGATCTTCAACAATATTTCCCCCAATTCCCCCATCACCAACAGTGGGATGATCCATACCGGAGGGAATAGCTCCTTTGGAATCTATAATGATAGATCTGATGATTCCCCTGTTA
>JBPCWJ010000052.1:0-7881 GCA_051009635.1 Rhizobiaceae bacterium | reverse complement strand
AGATTACAGGTCGGATCATTTCTTTTGACGTCTACATTAACGAGACCGTCCGGTTTGGTGCGCTACAGGTAACACCCAGGATCTGCAATTCCAGGCCGCAAACCGAGGCCCCCAAAACTACCGCATTTATCGAAGTCGATGAGATGACTCTCGACAGGCGCATCCGGAGAATATTCTCAGGTTGGATGTTTGCGGATTCACCCGGTCTCAACGCAGTTGAGCATCCGGTCTATGATATTTGGCTCAGTGACTGCAAAATGGAATCGGACGAAGCGCCGCCACCAAGTGAATCATAGGCGAAGAAATCAGCTTCACTCTGCACGGCGCTGTGCAATAATTCAGTGTAATCATCCCTTGGAATATCAATCGCGCCAAACTGTTTGAGATGTTTGGTCGTGAATTGTGTATCCAGCAGTTCGAAGCCACCGGCTTTCATTCGGGCGACCAGATATGCCAGAGCAATTTTTGAGGCGTCCCTGCTTCTAGAAAACATGCTTTCGCCAAAAAATGTGGCACCCAGTTTTACCCCGTAAAGCCCGCCTACCAATTCATCCTCGAGATAGCATTCAACACTGTGGCAATGACCAAGTTTGAACAATTCTGTGTAGAGGTGCTGAATTTTGAGATTGATCCATGTGCTTGGCCGGTCTGGTGTTGCCTCTGCACAGGCCTGGATCACACCGGGGAAATCATGATTCACCCGAAGATCGAATTTTTCCTGCTTGATTGCCTTCTTAAGTGAGCGTGAAATGTGAAACCCGTTCAGGGGTATAATACCCCGCATCTCGGGTTCAACCCAGAATATGCCGGGATCATCTGCACTTTCCGACATGGGAAAAATTCCGCAGGCATAAGCGCGCAACAAGGTTTGGGGAGTGATTTCAAGCTGTTGTTGCAGGAGCCCGGTCATTCTGACCTTCCATCTAAACAGAAACGCTCTAATTTCTGTTGGCTAGATAATGTTCCAGCCAATGAATATCGTATTTACCGTCGAGCATGTCTGAATTGGAAACCAGATCACGAAACAGCGGCAAGGTTGTGTCGATACCATCGACAACAAACTCATCCAGTGCCCTGCGCAAACGCATCAGGCACTCAACACGGTTACGCCCGTGAACTATCAGTTTTCCGATCAGGCTGTCATAATAGGGCGGTATCGAATAGCCCTGATACACTCCCGAATCGACTCGAACACCCAATCCGCCGGGCGGATGGTAATAGGCGATCTTTCCTGGCGATGGTGTGAATGTTTCCGGATGCTCGGCATTTATACGGCATTCGATGGCATGACCCGAGAATTTGATCTCTTCCTGCGTCACCGACATTCCGCTTCCGGACGCAATTCGAAGTTGCTCGTTAACAAGATCGATGCGTGTGATCATTTCTGTTACAGGATGCTCAACCTGCAACCTCGTATTCATCTCAATGAAGTAAAATTCGCCATCTTCATACAGAAATTCGACAGTTCCTGCTCCCGAATAGCCAAGTCCTTGCACGGCACGGGCGCAAATATCGCCGATTCTTCCCCTCTGTTCTTCATTGAGGGCAGGGGAGATCGCCTCTTCCCAAACCTTCTGATGGCGCCTTTGAAGTGAACAATCGCGCTCACCAAGATGGATGCCGCCGCCTTTGCCGTCACCCAATACCTGGATCTCGATATGTCTTGGCTTGGCCAGATATTTTTCGATATATACCGCATCGTCGCCAAAAGCAGCGCCGGCTTCCGATCTTGCTGTGTGCAGTGCTTCGCCGATGTCTTTTTCGGTCTGCGCTACCTTCATGCCTCTGCCGCCGCCACCCGATGCTGCCTTGATCAATACCGGATAGCCAATTTCTGCAGCCACCTTTTTTGCTTCATCGATCGTGTTGACGGCACCTTTTGAGCCCGGAACAACAGGAATACCAAGTTCAATTGCTGTTTTTTTGGCTTCGATCTTGTCGCCCATTATCCGAATATGATCGGCTGTCGGCCCGATAAACGTTATACCATGGGCTTCCAGAACATCGGCGAATTTAGCATTTTCGGAGAGGAAACCATATCCAGGGTGAATAGCGTCAGCACCGGTAATTTCACAAGCGGCCAGCAATTCATGCATGTTCAAATAGCTGTCGCGTGAGGGTGGCGGACCGATACAGACACTTTCATCTGCAAGACGCACATGCATTGCCTCGGAATCGGCTGTCGAGTGGACAGCAACGGTCGAAATGCCCAATTCCTTGCATGCACGCAATATTCTGAGCGCGATTTCGCCTCGATTGGCTATCAATACCTTGTTAAACATCGTCACTCGATGGTCATGAGAACTTCGCCATATTCGACTGGTTGAGCATCTTCAACCATTATGGCGGTAATCTTTCCCGCATGCGGGGAGGGAATCTGGTTCATGGTTTTCATGGCCTCGACAATCATGATGGTCTGGCCTTTTGTTACCGTATCTCCAACTTTCACAAAGGGAGACGCACCGGGCGCTGGCGACAGATAGGCTGTGCCCACCATCGGAGAGGGAACTGCGCCCGGATGTTTGGATGGATCAGCTGGCGATTCTTGCGCTGATGGAGAAGATTTGATCTCCAGATCAGCAGGTTGAGGGGCAACAGCAGCAACGGGCGCCTCGACATGCACAGGTACTGGGTTGACATTCCGGGCGACCCTGATCCGCAAATCGTCCTGCTCGACCTCAATCTCGCTCAAATCTGTTTCTGTCAGCAATGCGGCCAAATCTCGAATGAGATTCTGGTCGATTGATGATTTCTTCGAAGCCATGTCTATATGCCTAGCCGATAACTATCTTCAAAAATTACAAATCAGGCACCATCGGATTAGCGCCTATTGCCGCCGTCCTTATAGTGACTGAATCCGCCGCTGAAAAGGCTGGAAACGATTCATCGCAAACAAGCGGCAGGCGGTCATCCCGCCAACCGGATTTTCCACAGAAACAATCATTTGCAGCAAAGATCAATATTCACGTTCCAAACAGGGTATTTGGGCATGAATACCACTCAGCAAGTTGCCTTGCCGCATTCCCTTATTGCTGTAACTTTCTGATTAAGGGCGGTATGTCCAACCGCACCAAATACCACTTCATCGCCTACGACATAGGAAGGTGTTCCCGTAATTCCGAGGCTGTCAGCTATGGCGTAAACCTCTTTTATTGCATCCAGTATGTAGGGTTTATCGATTTCGCTCGTAATGGCATCCCTGTCTGCGCCAAGCTTGACTGCCAGTTCAATGGCCATTTCCCCATCTTTTCTCCCGGGAGCACTTAATAGTACGTTGTGAAACTCCTCCGCCTTTTCGGGCATCAGCTTGGAAAATGCGAGACTAACCTTGTGTGCATCAAGCGAAGCTTCGCCGAGCACCGGGAATTCCTTCAAAATGAACTTGACGTCCTTGTCTTCAGCGACGAATTTTTGCATGTCGCCAAGGGCACGCTGACAAAATCCGCAATTGTAATCATAGAACTCTACAATGGTAATCGGAGCATTGGGATCGCCAATCTCGACCTGATATTCTGATCCGAAAATCTTGTCCTTGTTTTCTGTCAGGGCGATTTGCTGCGCAACCAGTCGTTCTTCTTCCTGTTTCTTTTCGAGCGCTTGCTGAACTTCTATCAGCAAGGTCGGATTTTCCAGCAGATACTCATGAACGATTTTTTCTACATCGGCGCGTTCAAGGGTTTCGGCTTCTGGCTGCTCGACAACTACTTCCGGTTCGGCAGGAGGGGGTGGAGGTGTTTCCTGATTTGACCAGAAACTATAGCCGGCAACGCCGAGCGAAATCAGGATGGCGCCAATTGACAGCGCATTGGATACCGGCATTGCGGTCATGTAATAATCTCCGTACGAAAGATTTCTATTTCTTTGGTGGCTTATAGTCGATTATATCCTGCATTCGAAGCCATTCCGGTGAACCTTGCTTCAATTTTGGTTGAGCAAGTTTCGCCAGCCGTTTGGCTTCCTTGATCCGCAAGGCGTAGTACGCCTCTTGTGCGGCAGCAGCTCTTGCAAGGTCGCCATTGCCTTTCTGGCCGTAGGCACGTGCAAGCAGTCCATATCCCCGCGGTGTGGTCGGGTCTCTCGAAAGTCCATTCTTTAGTTCTCGGATCGCAGCATCGACATTTTTCGGATCCCGGGTTTCCAGATAGGCGTGGCCCAAGGCCACCCGCAAGAGACCTGACTTGTGCTTTTCAAGCGAAATCGCCTTTCGAAGGTCCTTTACCGCAGCAGTGGCTTGGCCCCCGCGCATGAGCATTTCCGCGCGCATTTCATATAGATAAGGATTTTTTGGTTGTTCCGAAATTAGCCGGTCCATTGTAGGAATTGCATCCCGGATTGAACCAGTCAAAAAGAGTGCAATTGCAAGGCCATATCGTGCCGGAACGCCACTTGGTTCCGAGAACATGCTTCGCAATTGGTTAGCACGTCCGCTATAGGCCGCAATTTTTGCCCGGGCCATGTCATGGCGCAACTGTAGTTGTGGTGGATCCTTGGCGTTTACACTGGGGCTCTTTCGGACAACATTCTCAAGCAGTGCAATTCGATCCCGTGGCATGGGATGGCTTCGCGAATATGGGTCCCTGCCACCACTGCTAAACAGAAGATTTTGTCCCATCCGTTCGAAAGTAGTCAACATGCCTTGGCCGGATTGACCGGTCTTTGTTAGAAGGTCAACTGCAGCATTGTCAGCAGCAACCTCTTCAGATCGTTGATAAGCCAGCAAATCACGCTGGATTGCAGATTGGCCGCCCATCATCAGCGCACCTGCCGCAGCATCGCCGGCCTCTCCGCCGGCTATCATGGCTCCTGCACCGGCAAGCGCAGATAAAATTCCAAGAATGTTTGCACGGTCCATCCTGTCGCGTAAGCGGGTCAAATGCCCGCCCTTGATGTGTCCGGTTTCATGCGCAATCACGCCAATTATTTCATTCGGCTTTTCTGAAATCATTAGCGCACCTGTGTTGATAAACATCCGGCGCCCCGTGACAAATGCGTTGAACCGGGCGTCGTTCAGAATGTAAACATCCACAGCGCCCTTACCCAGGCTGGCTGCATTAAAAATCGGTGTGGTATAATCTTTCAGCAGCGCCTCAATCTCGGCATCCCTGATAAGCGGTAGTTTCCCGCGCTTGCCTTGCGCATCAGAGTCTCCGGCGACGCTGGTAAAGACTAGCACAGTTGCAAGCAAAATCCCGCACAGTGTCCAAATACTTCTCATATCATCCCGGGTTTCTCGACGTAACTGTTTGCGCATGATGTGTTTCGCACAATTTGATTCCAATCCAAACAATGATACCGGATTGAATTCCCGTTTGCAGACTGGTTCAATTTCTATAAGGGTTCAACCCACCAATGGGGCCTAATTGGGGCACCAGACAGTCGGGACAACCACAATAACACAGGTACAGCATGAAAATTGTCGAATCTGGCGAAAAACACACCTTTGGACCTTCAAATCGCAGTCTGGTGGAACCTTTCAGGGCAATGGAAATCGTCGCCAGAACGAGTGTGCTTGCAGATCAGGGTAACGACATTATCGCAATGAGCGTGGGCCAGCCTGCTGCTCCGGCCCCCGAAACCGCCCGCGATGCGGCAACGGACGCAATCAAGAAAGGCAAGATAGGCTATACCTCAGCGACGGGTATCCTGACTTTACGCCAAAGGATCGCCCAGTATTATTGTGAACGCTACGGCGTAGACACCGATCCGCGACGCATTGTCGTGACAACAGGCTCTTCAGCCGGATTTGTCTTGGCATTTTTGTCCTGCTTTGAAGCAGGTGACCGTGTGGTAATTCCATCCCCCGGCTATCCTGCTTATAGAAACATATTGCGGGCACTCTCACTTGAGCCGGTCGAAATTGAAACAACAGCAGCTGATCGCTGGGTAATCACTCCGCAAAAATTGCTTGATCTGCACCGGGAGAGCCCAGTCCAGGGAATCTTGATTGCAAACCCCAACAATCCCAATGGCACAATGTTGCAGCCAGACTTGTTCAGGGAGTTATTAGATGTTTGCACACAATCGGGAATTCGTTTCATTTCTGATGAAATCTATCATGGATTGACCTATGGAACGCCGGAAGTTACGGCACATTCCCTTGGTGACCATGCCTTCGTCATCAATTCGTTTTCGAAATACTTCTGCATGACAGGCTGGCGTGTAGGCTGGATGATTGTTCCTGAAAACATGATCGAAACTGTAGACCGGCTTCAGCAGAACATTTTTATCAGCGCGCCGGAAGTATCCCAGATTGCAGCAGTGGCGGCATTCGATGGCCTGGATGAGCTGGAGGCCACTAAACGAGGATATGAGTCAAACCGGGAGATATTCTTGAAACGTCTGCCGGAGCTTGGCTTGAAGACCATACAGCCCATTGATGGTGCATTTTATGCCTATTGCGACGCGTCCGATTTGACAAATGACAGCTCGGATTTTGCCCGGCGTCTGCTCGAGGAGGCAAAGGTCGCGGTCACCCCAGGGATCGATTTCGATGCCAAGGGAGGCAATTCATGGCTGCGGTTTACATTTTGCGGAGAAATCGACCGTCTGGAGCAGGGATTTGATCGAATAAAAGCCTGGCTGGCGAACGGTTAGCCCGGTCAGCGGCAAACCTAAATTGGACCGCTGACCGATGCTGAAATAACAAATGCTCTAGTTGAAGAACCCGCCACCGCGACTCCACCAGCCGCTCTTCTTGCGTTTGGGTTTATCAGTTTCGTTTTCTTCAACCGGCTTTGTTTCACTCTCCGCTACTGCAGCTGAAACCGGTTCTGTCTGTTCCGTTTCATTATCTGCCTTTTTGCGCGGCCTTCGCGTATTACGACTTCTGCCATTGGATTCCGACGGTTCAACAGCAGCCTCAGAATCCGCGCTTTCTACAATGGGCGCACCATTGGCCGTTTCTGTTGAAGACACATTGGATTCGGAATCAGCAGGCTTTTCCTGATTGGCGGATATCTCCGCACCTGAATCTTCAGAAGCCAATTCCACATCACTTTGCGCAGCGTCGCTATCGCTGATGTTCTCATTGTCTGCGTCAGCACGATTTCTTCTACCACCCCGCTTTCCGCGTCTGCGTCGCTTCCTGGGCTTGGTATCTTCGCCATCGACATCCGAAGTGTTTCCGCCATCAGCCTCGAGGGATGCCTCATTTTCATCGGCATCTGTTGTCACCGGTTCTGCGCCATTAGGGCCTTCATCATCTCGCCGGCTCCGTCTGCGACGCCTGCGTTTGCGCCCTGTTCCTTCTTCACCACTTTCTTCTGCCGTACTGCCATCGGCTTGGGGCATTATTTCAGGATCACTCAGAGCATCCATTTGGGCCGGAAGGCTCTTTGGTTTTGGTCGCGTCGACCGTTCACCCCTTTCAATTGTGAAGCTTTGCCCCGGTAGATGCTCATTAGCTTCAATCGATATGCGCACGCCAAACCGCTGTTCCAGTTCGACCAATTCGGTTCGCTTGGTGTTGAGGATATTGACGGAGATCAGCATCGGACAGCGCACAACCACATCATGGCGCGAGTGCCGCGTGAGATGATCCTCAATTGAACGGTACACATGTAGAGCGATCGAAGATGAAGACCTGATATAACCGGCGCCTTCACAATGGGGGCAAACGTCCATGGTGCTTTCCATGACGCTTGCGCGGATCCTTTGCCGCGACATTTCCAGCAGTCCGAAATGCGATATCCGTCCTACCTGGATACGGGCACGATCATTTTTCAGGGCTTCCTTGATACGCTTTTCAACTGCCCTGTTGTTGCGCTTTTCCTCCATGTCTATGAAGTCGATTACAATGAGACCCGCAAGGTCACGAAGGCGTAATTGGCGCGCAATTTCATCTGCCGCCTCCAGATTGGTCTGGAGTGCAGTGTCTTCAAT
>JBPCWJ010000051.1:0-5680 GCA_051009635.1 Rhizobiaceae bacterium | reverse complement strand
CCTTGAGAACCTTGTCAATGAACGTCTGTTCGTCGGCTGAAAACTTCCCGCGCCGGTTTTCAATGAACAGGATCAAAAGCTGAATGGCGTTTACGAGGGTAAAGACCGACTCCCAGAAGAAACTGATCGGATCGCCGATTGAGGCATAATAGCCCGCAGAGAAAAGCCCGGCAGATATTGCGATTACACGCAGCCAGTGCATCGTCCGCATCATCATGGAGATGATCAGAAGTATGTAGGAGATGTGCCCTGCCAAATTGGCCGGATCAACAAATGCGTCGTAAAATACCTGCATTCCTGACCTTCTGTTATCGGTGAAAGGTTTGGTGCCGGATCAATCCCGGCGCTTTTCCATTATGGCGATGAAGAAGGCATCTGTCTTCGTCAAGGCTGGTGTAAGCAGAACCATAGCGCAATCTTTTACCGGAATATGTGCAAAATTGCTCAATTGCCTCGATGCTGCGTTAATCGCCTCTTCTGACATCAGGGAAAACCTTTCATTTCCGGAGAGAAATTTTTCGATCTGTTTCGTGTTCTCATCGGGCAGCATGGAACAGGTGACATATACAAAACGGCCGCCCGGTTTCACAAAATTGGCCGCCTGACTCAAAATGGTAGCCTGCTCATTGCAGCGTTCTTCAATATTTTGCCCGGACAGCCGCCATTTGGCGTCGGGCCGCCTGCGCCATGTCCCGCTGCCGGTGCAGGGTGCATCAATCAAGACGCAATCCATTTTGTCTTCGAGTTCAACTGACAAGTCTCCGGGTCTGTGAACCTGAACATTGCGTGATCCGGCACGTTTAAGGCGATCATGGATAGGGGCCAGCCTGCGGCGATCATTATCATGGGCGTGAACCTGCCCGCGATTTTGCATCATAGCACTTAGCGCCAGTGTCTTGCCGCCGCCACCAGCGCAGTAATCCAGCACCTGATCGCCAGCCTGCACACTGGTCAGTAGCGCTGCAATCTGGCTACCCTGATCCTGGATTTCGAACCAGCCTTTTTGAAAAGCAGCTTCAGCCTGAACATTGGGTAGTCTTTTGCCGCGCAAGCGAGGTTCAATCCGCATTCCTTCGGGCGCAATGGCACAAGGCTCTGGTGAAAACCCGGACAGGCGTTTGAGAAGTTTGTCCCGATCAGACTTTAGAGTGTTCACCCTAAGATCAAGTGGCGGCCTTTCCGCCAGGGACTGACCCTCATTGACCGCGTTCTCACCAAAAAGGGAGACAATTTCCGGCATGATGAATTCGGGAATATCGGCCTGAATGAAATCAGAAGCATGATCGAGATTACGGCCTTCATGAATGCCAGCAAGAGTTTCGAGGGGGAGGTCGGGTGCGAAGCGGTCATCGTGGAATGCCTCTTCAATCTCCGGCAGTGTCATATTCCATTGGCCAAGCAAGGTCGCGATAACACCTGCCGAAGAACTTCCATCATCCATTCGCCAGGCTTGTGATGCCTTCTTTCGAAGGGAATCATAAACAAGATTTCCGATAGCAGAGCGATCTCCCGATCCGGCAAACCGGTGAGACAGGCCCCAATCCTTTAATGCATCTGAAACCGGACGGTTTCGGGACTCGACATCGTCAAGAACCTCGATTGTCCCTTGAACCAGGCCTCCAAGCCGCATGATTATTGTTCCTCAAACCAGTCCGGCCAGGTGAAGACCATTTACGACCCACAACAGGACCAGGCTCAAATAGGCCAGCATGAACACAGGCCGGCGATAGCGCAACCTGTTCGAAGTGATGTGAATTGAAACGTGGATCGCCTTGGCGATAACGAAAAACCAGGCCAGTCCAACAGTCAGAAATGATGTACCGGCGGTGATATAGGCAAGCAGACAGGCCGCATAAAACAATATACCTGTTTCATTCTGATTTCGAATGGCATTGGAAAACTTAAGGCTCTCCCCGGGCTCGTCCTGCAACAAACGATATACCGATGATTTGACCTTGCCATCAATAACACCACGTACCCTGTTTCGGCTCATCGGGACATAGAGCGTTAGCGTTATCAAGGCATGGATAACCATCGGCCAAAGCAGCATGGTTGGCGACATGGAATTATTCTCCCGGTATCGAAACCCGCAATCTAACTATACCCAATCCACTCAGGCATTGCGGTTATAGTTGGGGCTTTCGCGGGTGATTGTTACGTCATGGGCATGGCTCTCGGCAAGTCCTGCATTGGTAATGCGGACAAATGTCGCCTTTGACTGGTAATCGCCAATGTCGCTTCCACCGACATATCCCATTGCCGCACGCAAGCCACCGGCTAATTGATGAATCACACCACTGACGGGACCTTTATACGGCACCTGACCCTCAATACCCTCTGGAACGAGTTTCAGAGCATCACGGACTTCCGCCTGAAAATAGCGGTCGGCTGATCCACGCGCCATTGCACCTACTGATCCCATGCCACGATAGGCTTTGTAGGAGCGGCCCTGATGCAGATAGACCTCGCCGGGGCTTTCATCCGTTCCCGCCAGAAGCGAGCCGATCATTGCTGCGGATGCGCCCGCCGCAATTGCTTTTGCGAGATCGCCGGAGAATTTGATGCCGCCATCCGCTATTACCGGTATACCGGATTTCTGGGCCTGATTGGCGCATGCCATGATTGCAGAAAGTTGTGGAACACCCACTCCAGCGACAACCCTTGTTGTACAGATCGAACCCGGTCCGATTCCGACCTTGATCGCATCTGCGCCTGCATCGATCAATGCCTGCGTACCATCTGCCGTCGCAACATTACCGGCTATGATTCTGACCGAATTTGAAAGTGTCTTGATCCGGGAAACCGTATCGAGGACCTTTTGCGAATGGCCATGTGCGGTATCGACAACCACGATATCAACTTCCGCAGCAACCAGCCTCTCAGCCCGTTCAAATCCGTCATCACCAACTGTCGTCGCGGCAGCAGCCCGCAACCTGCCTTGCGAATCCTTGGACGCATTGGGATGGAGTTGGGACTTTTCGATATCCTTTACGGTGATCAAGCCGATACAACGATTTGCATCATCGACTACGAGCAATTTCTCGATTCTGTGCTGGTGAAGCAGCCTTTTAGCTTCTTCCTGGTTGACTGATTCGCGGACGGTAACGAGGTTACTGTGCGTCATCAGTTCCGATATCTTTTGATCCGGATCAGATGCGAAACGGACGTCACGATTGGTCAATATGCCTGCAAGTTTGCCGGGGCCGCCACCGCCATTGGCACATGGCTCCACAACAGGAATACCGGATATTTTATGACTATCCATGAGTTCGAGCGCATTGCGCAGCGTTGCATCGGGTCCGATTGTCACCGGATTGACGACCATGCCGGACTCGAACTTCTTGACCTGGCGCACCTGTTCGGCCTGCTCGGCAGGCGACAAATTACGGTGAATTACGCCAATCCCGCCAGCCTGTGCCATTGCTATGGCCAGCCGGGATTCGGTTACAGTGTCCATTGCTGCCGACAATATTGGCAGGTTCAGTCCTATATCGCGCGATATGGTTGTGGAGATATCCACCTGCCCGGGCATGACTTCAGAATGTCCGGGTTGGAGCAGGACATCATCGAAAGTCAGAGCGTGATCACCGGTTGCTGATTCAATTATGCTGGGCATTACCAATCCTGTATTCGAGGTTGATTGGATACCGGGAAAAATTTCGGAACCATAATCAACGATTGGCAACTGCGGTTAACACGGTGCGGCTGGGGATGCAAAGCGAATATGCATTAATTTCCGGCAATACAGAATTATTGCAGCTCGACCTTGAATACATGCAGGCGATCATTCTCGTCAGACAGGCGTTTGAGCCAGGCCGGTTCCGTGCCATTCATGATGTGAACCAGAAGCGCATCACTTGCCTTTTCTGATTTTTTCAACGGTCTTTGCATTTCGCAGTAAGTCACATAATCAACACCACGCCTGCGGGCTATTTGTTCCGGTTTTTGCAGATCGGAAGTATAGAAGTCGACCATGTCCAGAATTGCCCTCGTATTTCTGTGATAAGGCCCGCCGACTACGTCGTGATCTGTGAAAACCAAGGTGGCCGGTCCCGAATTGATATCCGTCATGACGAAGGAATTGGGTAAAGATGCCAGCAGTTTGAATTGAGACTGCCTGTTGCACAGCAGATCAGGTTCCTCCAGCTTCCAATCCGGCACTCGCGATTCTGAGGCGACTGCGGTTCCTATTGGATAGGAAGTGTCATCTGACGAGGGGAGAAGTGAAGCAGCGCCCAGCCATGTCGGTGACAGCAACATTACGGTGGCAACAGTTTGAACGATTCCGGGTTTCAATCCGCCTTCAGGCCAATACGCGCTCACCCTTTGCCAGAGCATGTGCCAAAACACCACGCAGAATGGAATTGCAGCGAATACACCTATCCGCAACGCCCGATATTGCAGGAAACCGGCAAGAAAGCTTGCTGCCAACAACACGAACAGAACCAGAAATTCCCGCCTAACTGAAAAACGTGATTTCAACACGTAAGCAGCAATTGCCAGCATCAATATCCCGTAGGCGAATACCCAGACCCATAATTGCGGATTTTCGGCCATTTGCTCTGCAAGGCCCTTGGCCTCATTTACACCACCCAACCAACGTTCCTGTAGTTCTGGATCGATTGCACCAAAGGGCCCGGAAGCACATTGGGGATGAAGTGTCAGAACAAGGAAAGCGCAAAATCCAGCGAGTAGACCACCTAAGGCCAATCTTATGGCTGCCGACTGGCCAGCGGAGAAGTTTTGAACGATTTTGTCCAACTGCCTTCCCGCCAGCGCAAGCACAATAAACGTTGCACCAATGAGGCTAAATGCCTGGACATACAGGATTGATATCTGGTCACAGGCGGCCAGAAACCATTTGTCCGGAGAAATCGTCACAGCCATCATGACCGGCATGGCCACCAGCAGCCCGATGCCGGTACGGATCAGACCGGCCCCATCACGGTCGTTACCAAGTGCCCATTCCAGACCGATCCAGGCCAGAGCCAAGACGATTAACAAAATTGCGTCGAGACCGATGGAAATACTGGCTGCCGCCGCAAATGCGATCAAGAAATATCCCAATCTCGAAGATGTGGACACCAATCCCAAGACAATCGTTAGAAAGAATAGGATTTGTATCGAATGATGATCGAGCCTGCCCGGTCTAAACTCCGTCAACGCTGTTACGCAGGTAACTGTAAAGAGTAGCGCAAGGAGTGGATTGATACTGGCGTCAAGACGCCTGCAAATCGCCAGAACCATGAAAACCGTGATGATCAGCAAAATGGCAGGCCAGACAATCGCCGTTATTCTTTCAGCGAGGCTGATATCCACAAACAGGTCAAAGAACCAGACAAGGGCTGCAATCGGCACATCCACCAGGCGCGACCAATGCATTTCCGCACCAAAAGGCGGATCCATGCGGTAATTGGTTACATCATACCATGATTGCCCAGCCATCCAGCTGCGCACTTCCAGCAATCTCTGATAATCATCCGTGTCCTGCATGGAACCTTCGGTGAGAAGGTTGGGGATTATGTTCCAATACCAGGCGAGCTGAAATAACACCGCCCACATGACAATCTTGTACCAGGGCACAGATGCTGTGCCGGCATGATCTTGATTGTGCTGTATGGAAGAACCTGTTTTTACAGTCATTGGGTCGCCGGATTGTTGTAGCAGAACAGTATGATGT
>JBPCWJ010000050.1:0-2592 GCA_051009635.1 Rhizobiaceae bacterium | reverse complement strand
GGCATGGGCGGCTCGGGCCAGAAACTGAAGGCGGAGTTCAACGACGTCGCCCACGAACGCGGCGTTTGTTCCATGGCGCGGGCACAGGATCCCGATTCCGCCGACAGTCAGTTCTTTATCTGCTTCGACGATGCCGGCTTCCTCAATCGGCAATACACCGCATGGGGACAGGTCAAGGAAGGGATGGAAAATATCGACAAGATCAAGCGCGGCGAGCCCGTTCAGG
This sequence comes from Rhizobiaceae bacterium, assembly GCA_051009635.1. Classification (GTDB taxonomy): domain Bacteria; phylum Pseudomonadota; class Alphaproteobacteria; order Rhizobiales; family Rhizobiaceae; genus BOKV01. Next base: position 2,366 of record JBPCWJ010000050.1, on the reverse strand, counting down.
ATCCAGACTCCATCATTTCCATGAAAGTGGCTGCTGATCTTTAGCATGATCAGTTTCACTGAATTGAGGCGGCGCAAGGCGTCGCCTTTTTGTTTTTCAGGTTTGTGTTCATGCTGGTAGATCAATTTGATTTCGACCTTCCTGAAGACCGGATTGCCCTGCGCCCGGCACGTCCGCGTGATTCAGCCCGGATGTTGGTTGTAGATCCAGATGAGCCCGGAGATGGCCTGCGCGACGGAACGGTCCGTGATCTTGTTAAGGTCCTGAAGCCTGGCGATGCGATGGTGTTCAACAATACACGCGTCATACCCGCTCAACTTGAAGGCTGGAGGGAGCGCGCAGGAGCAACTGCGCAAATTGGTCTGACATTGCATATGCGAGTTTCACCTTCAGCGTGGCGAGCTTTTGCGCGCGGCGCCAAGAAACTCAAGGAAGGTGACAGGGTTCGTTTCGGAAATCAGGGAAGCGCTTGCCTTGAGGGAGTGCTTGAAGGAACGATCAAGGAAAAGGGTGAAGTTGGCGAGGTCGAGGTGGAATTTGACCTGTCAGGGGTAGCGCTTGATGAGGCGCTGGCAACGGTCGGGCATATACCGCTGCCGCCTTATATTGCACTAAAACGTGGAGACGACCCGGCAGATCGTGAGGACTACCAGACTGTGTATGCTACAGAGGACGGCGCGGTGGCTGCCCCGACCGCCGGGCTGCATTTCACCCCTGAACTTCTGGAAACTATTGAAAACAAAGGAATTTCCATACACTATCTGACCCTGCACGTCGGTGCCGGGACGTTTTTGCCGGTGAAGGTTGCTGACACCGACGATCATCATATGCATTCAGAGCGCGGAACAATCACCAAGGATACTGCTGATTGGCTGAATCAATGCCGAAAAGATGGTGGGCGTATTCTGGCAGTGGGCACCACCTCTTTGAGATTGCTGGAATCAGCAGCAAATGAGAGTGGTGAAATAAAGCCGTTTGATGGGCCGACGGATATCTTCATAACACCGGGATACAAATTTCGTGCTGTCGATTTACTGATGACCAATTTCCATCTTCCTCGATCCACATTGTTCATGCTGGTCAGCGCATTCAGTGGTCTCGATACAATTCAGTCTGCTTATTCACATGCAATTGAGACCGGCTATCGGTTTTATTCCTATGGTGATGCTTGTCTGTTATATCCGCGATCATGACTGACCGGTTTAGCTTCCAGCTTCATAAGACAGACAGTAATGCCAGGCGCGGAGAGATTACGACGCCGAGGGGAAACATTCGCACGCCTGCATTCATGCCAGTTGGTACTGCCGCGACCGTGAAGGCCATGTATATGGATCAGGTTCGTGAACTTGGTTCGGATATCATTCTCGGCAATACCTATCATCTTATGCTGCGGCCAGGTGCGGAACGTGTGGCCCGGCTTGGCGGCCTGCACAAATTCTGCCGGTGGGAAGGCCCGATCCTGACCGATTCCGGCGGCTTTCAGGTCATGTCATTGGCCAGCCTGCGCAAGCTATCCGAGGATGGGGTAGAGTTCCGTTCCCATATTGATGGTTCCCGTCATATGCTTACACCAGAGCGCTCGATTGAGATTCAGGGCCTGCTCGGATCAGATATTCAGATGCAGCTCGACGAATGCATTTCCCTCCCGGCGGAGCGGCCGGAAATAGAGCGGGCGATGGAATTGTCCTTACGCTGGGCAGAAAGATCAGCAAAAGCATTTGGCAATCAGGATGGAAGAGCAATGTTCGGGATCGTGCAGGGCGGGGATTTGCCCGACCTTCGTGCCCGCTCAGCCGACTATCTGACCAAGATGGACCTGAAGGGATACGCAATTGGCGGGCTGGCTGTGGGTGAGCCACAGGAAACCATGTTGTCTGTTTTGGAATCAACTTGCCCGCATCTGCCGGACGAAAAGCCACGATATCTGATGGGCGTCGGTACGCCCGATGATATTCTCGAGAGCGTCGCTCGAGGCATCGACATGTTTGATTGTGTCATGCCAACGAGGGCAGGGCGCCACGGATTGGCTTTTACGCCGCGGGGTAAGGTAAACCTGAAGAACGCCCGCCATGCAGATGATCACCGTCCGCTCGATGAGGAAAGTGAATGTCCGGCAGCAAAGGACTATTCCCGCGCTTATTTACATCATCTGATCAGGTGCAATGAATCCCTTGGCGGCATGCTGCTTTCATGGAACAATCTTCATTATTATCAGAGCCTTATGGAGCAAATTAGAAGTTCCATAGAAGAAAGCGCTTTTGAAGAATTTCGCCAGATTACAAAGGAAAACTGGGCGTGGGGCGATATTACTGCACTCTAAAGCGCGGCAATTCTTCTTCCTGCCTTAAGGTATTTGGAGGGATTTG
>JBPCWJ010000049.1:0-3626 GCA_051009635.1 Rhizobiaceae bacterium | reverse complement strand
ACATTCCAGAACACCCCATGGAAGGCCGCCGTGGTCCCCACCACCCTGCAGCGCCAGATTGAGCTTGCGCTTTTTCATGACCAATTATCCGCTCCAGCTTCCTATTGAGCTGCCCAACCGCCATCAATCTGTTGCAGCGAGCCGTTAATGTTCTCAGCGGCATCAGAACACAGAAACAGGGCAAGTGCGGCCACCTGATCAATGGTCACAAATTTCTTCGTTGGCTGGGCAGCAAGCAGGACATCATTTATGACCTCTTCCCGCGTCAATCCTCGCGACTTCATCGTATCGGGTATCTGTTTTTCGACCAAAGGTGTCCACACATAGCCCGGGCAGATCGCATTTGCGGTTATTCCGAACTCCGCACCTTCAAGCCCGAGAACTTTCGTCATCCCTGCAATACCGTGCTTGGCTGCGACATAGGCCACCTTGTAGGGCGAGGCGACCAGCGCATGGGCCGATGCGGTAAAGATCAATCTGCCCCATTTGCGCTTCTTCATCTGCTCCATCAAAAGGCGCACGGTATGAAAGCTGGAACTCAGATTGAGTGAGATAATGAGATCCCACTTTTCCGGTGGGAAATCCTCTATCGGCGAAACATGCTGGATGCCTGCATTATTGTGGAGAATATCAACCGCTCCGAATGTATCCATCGCCAATTGTGTGAGTTGCTCGATCTCCTCCGGCTTGGTCAGATCAGCCCCTGAATAGGCCGCCTTTACTCCATAATCGGCTTCAATCTGCTTTCGGATCGCTTCAATTTCGTCACCATCCCCAAAACCGTTGAGCACAATATTTGCGCCCTCACTTGCATAGGCTCCGGCGCAGGCAAGCCCGATTCCGGAGGTCGAGCCTGTCACCAATGCTGTCTTGCCATCGAGAAATCCCATGTCATCATACCTCTAAATTGACATTTCCTGACCCGTTTATAGTGCACCGCAACATAAATGTCATGCACTGCATTAATTCACGCTTGTCAGCCATCGTCCTGGCTGCCCTTCTGGTCAGCATGCCGTGCCAGATGGGACAGAAGAAAAACGACACAAAGGGGAACCGGCAAAAATGCGAAGACGGGGCCAAGCCCGGTATGCTCGGCAATAAATCCTATCAGGGACGGGGCAAACAATATGCCGGAATAACCCATGAAAGTGACAATCGAAATTCCGATTCCCGGCGCAAGGCCCGGCAAATTGCCCCCAGCCGAAAACAGGATAGGCACGAGATTGGAGATACCGACTCCTGCAAGCGCAAACCCGGCGGTCGCTACAAGCGCATCGGATGCAGTTCCGGCAATCAGCAAGCCGGTAATTGCCAAAAGCGAACAAACCCGCATGGTGGAAACTGCACCATATTTTTGCCGAATAGGATCACCGGCAAACCTCATAATGGCCATGGCCCCGGAAAAAGCAGCGTAGCCAAAACCTGATAATTCCAGGCTTGCATCCAGTTCCTGACGAAGAAACAGAGCGCCCCAGTCAAGCACTGCACCTTCAGGCACCATGGAGAACAACGCCATTGCACCCAGCACATAGGGAAGCAGATTGCCCGGCAAACGGATTTTCTGCGCCGATTTCTCCTCGGCAGAAATCTTGTCCTCAATGAGAGAACCCAGACAACCGAACACGCCAATCATGGCCAGAACGGTCACGAATATTGCGTGGCCGTAAAGGCCGAAAACGTCGATCAGCCAGCCACCGGTAGCAGCTCCGATCAGTCCTCCGAGGCTCCAGAAACCGTGGCAGGAGGACATGATCGCCTGCCCTTTTGCCCGTTCAACCGAAACCGCATTGGCATTCATCGCCACATCCATTGCTGCAATGAGTGCACCAAGTGTGTAAAGAACAATCCCGGCCATAAAGATGTTCCCGGGCAGGGTTACGATGAAAATTGCTGGAACCGCGGCGATCGAGGTCAACTTAACGATGCTGTTTGAGCCATGCCGCGCTATCAGCCAGCCAGTAACCGGCATCGCCGTCAAGGCGCCAGCGCCAAGCAACAGCAAAAGCAATCCAAAATCACTTTCACTGATTGATAATCTTGTCAGAAACTCGGGAATCTTTGGCGCCCAATTTCCCAGAAGGTAACCATTGACAAAGAACAGGATCGAAACCGCGATCCGTTCACGCGGAAACATTCTGCCTGACCTGGTGGTTTGGGGAAAATCGCCGCCAGCCATCGTACCAATCATAGTCTGTATGCGTTTGATGGCCAATCCAGCCAGCGCGATTGCGCATTTTCCAGATGCACTTTTGTGTTCAGGAAAGCAATGAAAAATATTGCCAGCCAGATCGGATCAGCAAAAGACTTGCGATGATGCGTCGCTATTCCGCTTCGGCAAAAACGGCAAGTAAATCCTTTGCATCAATCTGGTCACCGGCCTTGACGAGCACTTCATGGATTTTGCCATCCTGCTCGGCATGGATTGCGGTTTCCATCTTCATTGCCTCGATTGATAACAAAACATCTCCCGCGCTGACTACCTGTCCTACCTCGATCGCAATGGTTGAGACGACACCCGGCATGGGCGCCCCGACATGGTTGTCATTACCGGCTTCCGCCTTCCGCTTGGCAGCACCACCCGAAGCGCCATGCGCCCTGTCCGGAACCTTTGTTCTGCGTGGCTGGCCGTTCAGCTCGTAATAGACGGTCACCATTCCCTTTTGATCTGTCTCGCCAACCGCCAGACACCGGATAACAAGTGTCTTTCCGCGCTCCAGATCAACATGGATTTCATTACCCGGCTCCAGCCCGTAAAAATAGACCGGAGTTGGCAATACGGCTGTCGGGCCATAATCCTCGCGGACGGCCACATAGTCGGCAAACACTTTCGGATACATGAGATAGGAGGCAAATTCCTTGTCCGACAGTTTTTCACCAAGTTCGGTTTCAGCCTCTTCGCGAGCATTATCAAGATCGATATCGGCAAGCAACGCGCCCGGCCTGTCCGTATAACCAGCTTCGCCCTTCAAAACGCGATTTTGAATTTCAATTGGCCATCCTCCTTCAGGCTGACCCAGATCGCCTCGCATCATTGATACAACCGATTCAGGAAATGCTATCTCCTTTGATTCATCCATCACATCATCAATGGCTATGTCCTGACTGACCAGCATGAGCGCCATGTCACCGACAACCTTGGAGGATGGCGTGACCTTTACAATGTCGCCAAACAGTTGATTGACGTCGGCATACATTTGCGCAACTTCATGCCATCGGGCTTCAAGGCCAAGCGATCTTGCCTGCTCCTTGAGATTGGTAAATTGCCCACCCGGCATTTCATGCAGATAGACCTCTGACGCTGGCCCCTTCAGATCACTTTCAAAAGCAGCATATTTGTAGCGCACACCTTCCCAATAAAAGGAAATGCGCCGGATAGCAGTCGCATCGAGACCGGTATCCAGTTCGCTACCCTGAAGAGCCTCGACAATCGATCCAAGGCAAGGCTGGGATGTGTTTCCGGAAAATGAATCAATTGCCGCATCCACAATATCGGCACCGTTTTCAGCAGCAGCAATAACGCTGGTGGCTGCAATCCCCGATGTATCATGTGTGTGGAAATGCAGGGGAAGGTCGGTCTCCTGCCGCAATGTCGAGAACAAGGTCTTCGCCGCAGCCGGTTTCAACAA
>JBPCWJ010000048.1:0-6009 GCA_051009635.1 Rhizobiaceae bacterium | reverse complement strand
GCGGCGGCATCAGAATTCCGATGGGCGGCGGCAGAAGCGGAGGCGGATTTGGCTGCGGTACGCTGATCGTAATCGGCCTTGTGCTCTGGATGCTTGGGATCAATCCGCTCACGCTGCTTGGTGGATTGGGTGGTGGACTTGGCGGCGGCCTTGATCCTTCGGTTAGTCCAAACACATCTTCACCTAAGTTTGACCGGACTGCCGGTACAGGCGGTCGTGACGATGAGATGAAGCAGTTTGTGGCTACAGTCCTCGGCTCTACGGAAGAGGTCTGGACCGCGATATTCAAATCCTACGGAAAGCCCTATCCCCAGCCAGAGCTTGTACTGTTCTCCGGAGGCGTCCGTTCAGCATGCGGCATGGCGTCATCGGCTTCAGGGCCATTTTACTGCCCGGGTGACAATAAGGTTTACATCGATCTCTCATTTTATCGGCAGCTGGCGCAGCAATTTGGCGCGCCAGGTGATTTTGCCCAGGCTTATGTTCTGGCGCATGAAGTCGGGCATCATGTGCAGAACATTATCGGTGTATTGCCGCAGTTTAACCGGATGAGGCAGTCCATGCCCAAGCTCGAGGTCAACCGTATGTCAGTGCGCGTCGAGTTGCAGGCCGACTGTTTTGCAGGTGTCTGGGGGCATTATGTCGCCAAGCAAGGCTGGCTTGAACAAGGCGATCTTGAAGAAGCGCTGGTGGCTGCTTCTCAAATTGGTGATGATACGATCCAGAAGAAAACCCAAGGCTATGTTGTGCCCGATGCCTTCAATCACGGTACATCCGAACAACGCAGATATTGGTTCCGCAGGGGATTCGAATCTGGCCGGATTGAACAATGCGACACGTTCAATTCGGACCAGATTTAGAAGGATATTTAGTTCAAAGGGAACCTAGGCATCGGCGTTAGTCGGATCGACGCGCTCGGGTATCAGTTCCATGTTCTTGCGAGCCCGGATCAGATTTGCAAAACGCCGGAACAGGTAATGGCTATCCTGTGGACCAGGTGAAGCTTCGGGATGGTGCTGGACGGAGAAGATTGGTTTTCCGTTTACCGCGAGCCCGCAGTTTGAGTTGTCGAACAGCGATATGTGGGTTTGCTCGACACCTTCGGGCAAGGTCTCATTGTCTACGGCAAAGCCATGGTTCATCGAAACGATTTCCACCTTTTCGGTGGTAAAATCCTTTACCGGATGGTTGGCACCATGATGTCCCTGGTGCATTTTCATGGTCTTGGCGCCTAGCGCCAGGGCGAGCATTTGGTGACCCAGGCAAATTCCGAAGATTGGAATACCGGTGTCAATCAGGCCGCGTATTGTCTCAATTGCATAGGCGTTTCCGGTGGCTGCGGGATCACCCGGTCCATTGGATAGAAATACACCGTCGGGATTCTGTGCCAGAACATCTTCCGCTGTCGCTGTCGCAGGCATGACCGTGACTTTAGCGCCCAATCCGGCGAGCAAACGCAGGATGTTCTGCTTTACGCCGTAGTCGATCGCTACGATATGAAAATCCTCTGCCGCCGAATTGCTGTAACCCTCATTCCAGACCCAGGGAGTTTGGGTCCAGTCAGAAACATCATAACTGGTTACTTCCTTGGCCAGATCAGCGCCTTCCAGGCCTGCCCATTGCGTGGCAAGCTGCTTTAATTCCTTCAGATCAAAATCACCTGTTGGATCGTGGGCAATTACCGCGTTGACCAGGCCTTTTTCACGAATAAGCGCTGTCAGTGCTCTTGTATCTACGCCTGTGATGGCGATGATATCCCAGGATTTCATCCACTCATCCAGATGCTGCATGGAGCGGAAATTCGATGGTTGGGTAATTTCTGCGCGAAATACTGCTCCGGCTATGCGGGATTCGGCCGCCATGTTCAGGGTTTCGATATCTTCTGGATTCGCGCCTACATTTCCAATATGCGGGAATGTGAAGGCCACGATCTGCCCCGCATAGGACGGATCGGTCATGATTTCCTGATATCCGGTTATTGCTGTATTGAAGCAGACTTCCGCCTGCTTGACGCCGGTGCTTCCGGCCCCATATCCCTCGATTACCGTTCCGTCCGCCAGAACAAGAACTGCGGTCGGTTTGTTTTCTGTCCAGCCATTTGTGGTCATTTGTCGTGAATCCGTCTGAGTTTGGGCGATTTCGCCAAACTATGGGCACAAAACCAGATTTTAAGAGTTTTGAGCAATAAGAGCGGGAGTGTGATTGCCCATTGAGGGCCTGAATGTCAATGCCTTCCAGGTGGATAACACAATAGATGTTGTTCAAGCTGTGAAGCATGGGCAGGAGAAGATTGAAATATAAAACATTAATAAAAACAATGTTTTAGGTAGATATTGGCGCGTTGCCTATGCCAGTAATGTGGTCTATGCTCCCGCCGATTCCGGAGGCTATAATGCATGAAATGCGCGAAAAAATTTCTACGGCTTTGAAGGCAGCGCAAAAGGAACAGAACAAACGTCGTGTGGCGACATTGCGTCTTGTCAGTGCTGCGATTACCGATCGTGACATTGCCTTGCGCGGAAAGGGCAAGGATAGTGCCAGCGATGAGGATATTGCGGAAATCCTGGTCAAGATGGTCAAGCAGCGCGACGAGAGTTCGGAACTTTACCGTCAGGGCGGCCGCCCCGAGCTGGAGCAGCAGGAGCTGGAAGAAATTGAAATTATTCGGGAATTCCTGCCCAAGCCGCTAAACGAGGATGAAACGGAAACCGCAATAGCCAGTGCCATTGATGAAACGGGTGCTGTATCCTTGCGCGACATGGGCAAGGTAATGGCCTGGCTCAAGGAGCATTATCGTGGCCAGATCGACATGGCCAAGGCGGGCGCGAAGATCAAGGCATCACTGGCAGGCGGGCAGGCCTGATTCGAATTTACTTCAACGAGATTAGAAAGCACGGTATTGCCAAGTTCTACCGGCCGGGCGTTATTGCCGTCTGGCGGTAACGTCCTGATAATTTGTGGTTCCTCCACCTCCTGCGGTGTCGGCTTTCAATTTCTTTTCTTCCTGTCGCCTCGTCTTTCTTGCCACATGCGCGGTCTTCCATACTGACAGGACACCACCCATGATCAAGATGAACAGGGTGATGAACAGCGACCATCCCGGAGAAATATGACCAATCGAGAACAGATCGGCGACGAGGATCTTTCCGCCAATGAATACGAGCACGAGGGAAAGTGCATATTTTAGATATTCAAAGCGATGCAGGAGTGACGAAAGCGCGAAGAACAGTGCACGCAAGCCGAGAATGGCAAAAATATTGGAGGTAAAGATTATAAATGGATCAGTAGTGATGGCGAAAATTGCCGGAATTGAATCAACGGCGAAAATGACATCGGCGACTTCAATCACACATAGGGCAACAAATAGTGGTGTCAGATAAAGATGTATCTTGCCGGTTCTGGGGGAGGGTTCACGGACAAAGAATTTTTCGCCTCTCAAATTATCCGTGATCCGGAAATGCTTTCGCATGAATTTCAATACCGGATTGGTTGAGACATCATATTCCTCATCTCCGTTCATGAGCATCTTGATGCCGGTAAAGACAAGAAATACTGCAAAGACATGCAGGACCCAGTGGAATTCGTGAATCAGCGCTGCACCAGCGCCAATCATGATTCCACGCAGGATTATCACGCCAAGAATCCCGTAAAACAGGACTCGATGCTGGTATTGTCGAGGAATGGCAAAATAGTTGAGGATGACAGCCATCACGAAGATGTTGTCCATCGACAGACTTTGTTCAACTACATATCCGGTAAGGTACAGGACAGCTGCTTCCGAGCCACGCAGGAAGTACATGACCACGCTGAACAGCATACCAAGCGATATGTAAAACATCGAAAGGCGCAGGCTTTGCGCCATTTCGATCGGTTTGCTTTCGCGAAACAGGATTCCGAGATCAAATATCAGCAATGCCGAGATAAACGACAGGAACCCGATCCACATCCAGACCGGTGTACCCAGTGCTTCGGAAAACAAGAAATCCATATAAATGCTGGCCGCGCTATATTGTTATTGTAGCGGATCAAAGCCGCCAGTTTGCATTTTCCGATTCGGGCGCCTGAACCAAGTTCGCCAACGAAAACTGAAATTCAGTTCACTTCAATTGGGGATGACGGGCGCAGTCTTCAAGCGTCTTGTGGAAAACCCAAGCGAATTTCCGCTCCAGATACAGGCAAAATACTGCATTGGCCAGCGAGAATGTGGATAATTAATAGAAAGAACTGCCCGGTTCCAACCCACCAGGAACCGGGCAGCGTACACCGCAAAAAAATGAACTTGGCCATTGGGGCAGGTTCTTGCCGTGCATATAGATTACTCTAGTATTCGCGCGGAAGGCGCAATCCCCGAATTTTTGGGGGGTTGTATATTGCCAGAATTGAATATGCGGAGTGCAGGTGAGGTTAGAGATTGACGCAGACGGTCCGAATTTCAGGGCGGATAGATGGATTGATGTCAGCAGATGCCGGATCCAATTTGATGAGGCTTGACTCTAATATGGTCCAAAAAATGATATCGCGGCGAATGGCAATAAATATTGCGATTGTGAATTCCGTTGGCTACATGGCATCAGGTTGTAGCGGAATATTTGGTAGTTCAAAATCGGATAGCGACAAGAACCAAAGGTCAAGTAATGGCGAGAAGCCGCTCATTTTCAATCCCAGCACAGGTCTAATGAAGGTCAATGAAACAAGGGCCAAGTTTGGCCTGCCTCCCTTTACATCGGATCCAAACCTTCAAAATGCCGCGCAGACCCATGCAGATTTGATGGCACGTACCGGCAATTATGGACACGAGATCGGGCCGGGAACCAAGTTTCCGCAGCGTCTGGAGGCGGCGGGGTTTGATGGCTCTGCCGGTGAAAATCTCGGAGTTGGCTATGGTTCAATCGAAGATGCGATTGAGGGTTGGCTGGATTCACCAAAGCATCGGAAAATATTGTTGCGGAGAAATTTTGACCGGGCAGGAATTGCCTATTCCTTCAATCAGTCTGGCAGAAATCCGCGCTACACGCATTTCTGGGTCTTGCTGGCCGGTCGAAAGGTAAATTCAGCAAATGGGCAAATGCTGGTACCGGGATAGGAATCCAATTTATCCATTACCTGCGGCGCTGCTGGCTGAAAATCAGGCTGCGCTTTGTTCAGCCCTCAAAACGGCATTCAGCATGTCGAGATCTACGGGACCAATTTCCGTAATGCGCTGATAAATGGTTTTTCCGGATATACCGAGCTTGCGCATCTCGCGCACGACGAGCAGAACGTCATCAAAGCGGGTCAATCTGGGTCTATCTGCGAATTCTATCATCATAGGTTACTCCTGGGTAACCTCATTCAAAGCTTTTTATGGTTAATTATCGGTTAAACAGTCGGCAGGTTGATGTGAATCAAGACAATATTAGATTTTGACAATATATTTCCGGCTTGAGCCGACTTCAACGGGGTAAATTTCAATCACGCTCGCCTGATTGAGGGTGCAGTCTTACTCACAAGTTTGGTAATATGCTCGGGGTTACGGAATGGAGTTCTGTAATCCTGATATTGAGGCCGGGAGATGCGGCAAGAAACTGCTGTGCTGCTTCATTGCGCCGCGATGAATTCTCTCATGGGCGCGACTATATTGCTCAATGAAATTGAATGGGAAGGAATGAGATGAAACGGTCAGTTATGGCAATTGCCGCGATGATGTCTGGTGTGGTATTCGCCATGCCTGTTCATGCACAGGATGCCGAAGCAGGTAAAAAAGTGTTCAAGAAATGTGCAGCTTGCCACAAGGTGGGAGAGGGTGCCAAGAACAGCGTGGGGCCGGCTCTAAATGGCGTATTTGGCAGGGTGGCTGGAACCGTTGAAGGCTATAAATACGGCAAGAGCATTGTGGAAGCCGGTGAAGCGGGCCTTGTTTGGGATGATGAGCAGATCGATCTCTCTATTGCCGACCCGAAGGCCTATATGCAGGAATATCTGAAAGCAGACAAAGTCAAGGTAAAGATGACCTACAAGCTGAAAAAAGAG
>JBPCWJ010000047.1:0-9481 GCA_051009635.1 Rhizobiaceae bacterium | reverse complement strand
GTGCGCGCTGCCCTGCCAATGCCACCATAAACGACCAGTTCGTGAGGGTTTTCTGCGACGTCTGGATGAAGGTTATTCATCAGCATGCGCATTGGAGCTTCGGTCAACCAGCTTTTAGCGCTGATTTCGCTTCCGGTATCGGGATAAACATCGCGAATGTTATGGCGTGGATTAGACATGACTTGCCTCGGTTTTCAACGTGGCGAATTCTGTTAGCGCCACAAGTACGGATTTCAGGATTTTTCGGAGGTTTTCAGCCTTGACGGAATCGTATTCAAATGGAGCGGTTTCGGACTTCAGATGGGTGGATTGTGCCAATTCCATCTGAATGGCATGGAATCCAGCATCAGGATTACCGTAATGGCGCGTAGTCCAACCGCCCTTGAAGCGGCCATTGGTAATTGAACTACAGCCCTCAGCTGCTTCGCAGATATTTACAACTGCACTTTCGGCTTCGGCTGCGCAGGTCACCCCGCCATTGGTGCCGATATTGAAATCCGGCAAAACGCCTTCAAACAGAAATGGGATATAGGAACGGATGGAGTGGCAATCATACAGGATCACCGATCCGTGCTGTCTATGTATCCTTTCCAGCTCTTCCTGAAGCGCGGCGTGATAGACGGCGTGATAGTTGAGTCTTCGTTCCTCAACTTCTTCTTCGCTGGGCGGATCAAGCCAAAGTGGTTCACCGTCGAAATCAGTAAGAGGAACCAACCCCGTCGTGTTTTGGCCGGGATAGAGACTCCTGCCGGATGGGTCACGATTGGCGTCGATCAGATAGCGATGGAAAGTTGCCCGTACAGTCGTAACATCGGGCAAAAGGCCTCCGTATAGCCGGTCAATATGCCAGTCGGTATCGGCAAGCGTTTGGCCCATAGGCGTCAGCCGAGCGTAAACATCCTCTGGCAGATATATGCCTGTATGGGGTAGTCCAAGGACAATCGGGCTGTCTCCACGCTTTACCTCGACCGGTTTCATTTCAAATCCCCAATTTCCGGCAGGCTCAATCCCCGGCACAACTCACCGGATTGAACAAGCTCCGTTATCCTGGTCAGGTCGGGCGCCAGATAGCGATCCTCCTCCACGGCAGGAATTTCAGCTCGAATTCGGGCAATTACTTCCTGCAATTGCGGACTGGTCACCAGCGGCGAGCGAAACTCGATTCCTTGTGAAGCGCAAAGTGCTTCGACACCAAGAATGACAGCAAGATTTTCATTCATCCGTTCCAGGCGGCGCGCCGCATGTGCTGCCATGGAAACATGATCTTCCTGATTGGCGGATGTCGGCGTGGAATCGGTCGTACAGGGATTTGCCAGATGCTTGTTTTCACTCATCAGGGCTGCTGTCGTTACTTCAGCAATCATGAATCCTGAATTGAGCCCCGGGTCCGGTGTCAGGAATGGAGGAAGATCAAAGCTCAAGGTCGGGTCAACCATAAGCGCGACACGCCTTTGCGCAATTGCACCGATCTCCGCAATTGCCATTGCGATCTGATCTGCAGCAAAGCCGACAGGTTCTGCATGAAAATTACCACCCGAAACGATACGGCCCTCACCGACCAATACCAATGGATTGTCCGTTACCGCGTTCGCTTCGATTTCCAGTTTGGATGCCGCAAAGCGGAGCAAATCCATTGCAGCGCCAACTACTTGTGGCTGGCAACGTATACAATAGGGATCCTGGACGCGGCTATCGCCTTCACGATGACTTTCGCGAATTTGCGAACCGTTCAACAGCTCGCGTTGGCTACGCGCAAATTGAATCTGGCCGGGATGACCCCGCAGCGTATGAATCGCGTCGAGAAGCGGTGCGGTAGAACCCATAATCGCATCGGTAGAAAGCGCTCCCGTTACCACAGCGACCCGCAGATTATCCCAGGCATTCCATAAACCTGCCAACGCACAGGCAGTGGAAAACTGGGTGCCGTTAATCAGCGCCAGACCTTCCTTAGGGCCGAGATTAATCGGCTCCAAGCCAGCTTTTTTCAACGCGCTACGGGAATCCATTCGCTGGTTTTCAAAAAAGGCCTCGCCTTCGCCAATCAGAAGGGCCGCCATATGCGCCAAGGGTGCCAAATCACCAGATGCCCCGACTGATCCTTTTTCCGGGATCACAGGCATCACGTCCCTGGCAATCACGTTCTCGATTAGCTCAATGATTTCCCACGAAACACCACTGGCACCTCGTCCGAGTGACAAAAGTTTGAGGCCCATCATCAGACGTGTTGTCGGAATATCGAGTGCATCGCCAACACCGCAGCAATGAGAAAGGACGAGGTTACGCTGTAGTTTTGCTGTATCCTCCATCGGGATCTTGACGCTGGCCAATTTACCGAAGCCGGTGTTTACCCCATAGACAGCGGTTTCATCCGACGCTGCCTGGCGTACCAGATCACAGGCTGCCTCAATTTGTGGCTTAGCTTCCGGATGAAGCCTGACCGCTTCATCGGTACGCCATAATCTTTCCAATTCGGAAAGCCTGGTTTTTCCGGGTTCAAGTGTGAGGGTCAATTTGCCCTCCAATAATTCTGTGGCGCAGCGGATTGAAGCCAATCCGGTAAGCCAGCTCAGCCGGATTCTCGACATTCCAAACCGCGAAATCAGCCCGCCTACCAACTGATATCATTCCGCAATCGGCCAAACCCAGTGCTTTGGCCGCATTTCTGGATACCCCAGCCAACGCCTCTTCGGGGGTCATTGAGAATAATGTGCAGGCCATATTCATGGTGAGCAAAATAGAAGCAAGCGGCGATGATCCTGGATTACAATCGGTTGCCAATGCCATCCCAACATCATGCTCATGCATGGCATCAATCGGAGGCTGTTTCGTCTCACGCAGGGTATAAAATGCACCGGGCAATAACACACCTACGGTTCCGGTCTTGGCCATTGCCTTAACATCGGATTCGTCAGCATATTCGATATGGTCGGCTGACAAGGCGCCGTATTTAGCTGCCAGCTTCGTCCCACCAAAATGAGATAATTGCTCTGCGTGAAGCTTTACCGGCAAGCCGAGTTGTTGGGCCTTGATAAACACACGTTCAATCTGCGCCGGACTAAAGGCAATGTTTTCGCAAAACCCGTCTACCGCATCCACGAGACCTTCCGCATGCGCCTTTTCCAGAGCGGGTATGCAAACTTCATCAATATAGGCATCACCATTGTCTTTATACTCGGCCGGGATCGCATGTGCGCCGAGGAAGCTGGTGAGAATTCGAACCCGTCGCAATTCCCCGATTTTTCGAGCCGCCCGAAGCATGTTGAGCTCCGTATCGACGTCCAAGCCATATCCGGACTTTATCTCGATCGTGGAGACACCTTCATCAAGCAGTGCATCTACGCGAGGCAGGGCAGTTTGGATGAGTTCATCTACACTGGAGGCTCGCGTGGCTTTCACGGTCGAAACAATGCCGCCACCGGCGCGTGCAATCTCTTCATAGCTTGCGCCCTGAAGGCGCATTTCAAACTCCCCTGCCCGATTACCGCCATGAACAATGTGCGTGTGGCAGTCAATTAGTGCCGGTGTCACCAACGCATTATTGAAATTGTGTCGCTTGGCATCATCGAATTGCGAGGGGCATGAGCCGCTATCTCCAACCCAGACGATCTCGCTATCACGACAAGCAACGCACCCATTATGGATCAATCCATAGGGTGTATCGCCTGAAACCATCGTGGCCAGGTTCAAACCTTCAAAAACCGTCGCGGAGCTCATCCTCATCCCTTGATATAGCTATAGTATATTGTTAATAAGTTCGCACATAAAAAGTCAAGCGCACATAACATGAAATTTGTCCACGGAAATAATGTCCTGACCGCCAATGGCTGGGAAACAGACATCGTCATCGGGATTGATGATGCAGGGCGTATCGCATCTGTAGAAAAGTCGCTGCCCGAAAAGGCCGGTGCGGTCACAGATCGGCTTGATTTGATTTTGCCTGCAATAACCAATGTTCATAGCCACGCCTTTCAACGTGCCATGTCAGGATTGACAGAAACTCGGGGGCCGGATCCGCATGACAGTTTCTGGACCTGGCGTAATCTGATGTACCGGTTTCTGGACCGGCTAAATCCCGACCATGTCGAGAAAATTGCCCGCCTTGTCTATATGGAAATGCTCGAGGCCGGATATTCACATGTAGCCGAATTCCATTATCTTCATCATGGGCCCGAAGGCAGAGAATATAGCCGCTTGCCGGAAATGTCCGACCGGATAATCAGTGCTGCGCAATCAGCTGGGATCGGCCTGACGTTATTGCCGGTTCACTACCAATATGGCGGTTGTGACAAGCGAGCATTACAGGGTGGGCAGAAGCGTTTTGGGAATAATATCGATCGGTTCGTAAACCTTTATCACGAAGCAGAAAAATCGATCAGTTCCTCCCTTGCGGATTACAATATCGGGGTTGCCCCGCATTCTTTGAGAGCAATCGATCCGGAACGAATAGTGGATGTTGTTAGTTTTGCCGCCTCAAACCCCATTCACATGCACCTGGCCGAGCAGATCGGTGAAGTGGAAGAATTCTCGGCGCATTACGGCGAAAGGCCGACGCAATGGCTGCTGGACAATCATGACATTGGCTCAAACTGGTGCCTGATCCACTGCACCCAAATGAACGATGATGAAACAAATGCCTTGGCACAATCCGGTGCAGTCGCTGGCCTGTGCCCAATCACTGAATCCAGTCTGGGAGACGGCATTTTCAACGGCGCGAAATATGTCAACGATTGCGGGCGTCTGGCTGTGGGATCGGATTCGAACATCCACATTTCCCTGTTTGAAGAGTTGAAGACGCTGGAATATTCACAGCGATTGCGCGACCGCGGCCGAGCTGTCCTGGCAACAAACGAAAAATCAACCGGCAGGAACCTGTTTGACCAGGCGGCAGCCGGTGGTGCGCAGGCCTCTCAAAGGGAATCAGGAGTGATAAAGACCGGAATGTGGGCCGATCTGGTTGGCATCGACACCAGCAATCATTGGTTGGCCAACCGGACGGGAGACTTTGCCCTGGATAGCCTGATTTTTGGTGGAAACGGACAAAACTGCATCACAGATGTGTGGAGTGCTGGCCGGCACGTTGTAAAGGATGGCAAGCATGTCGAGAAGGATTCGATCACAAGAGATTTCATGACTGCACTCAAACAACTTGGACAAGAAATTTGACTACTGAAATCCGTCATAACTGGAGAAGTGTCCGCGACAGAATTCATCAGCAAATCCTGGATTCCACTTTTGGTCCGGGTGATAAATTGCCGAAGGATGACGAGATTGCCGAAGAGCTGAATTGCGCCAGGGCAACCGTGCAACGCGCCATGCAGGATTTGTCCGATAGCGGCGTGGTGGAGAGGAAACGAAAAGGTGGTACCCGTGTCCGGTCAAATCCCGTGACCAGGGCGGTTCTCGATATTCCGATAACACGCATTGAAGTGGAAGAAAGGGGTAGCACATACGGCTATCAGCTCATCAAGAAGGAAGTAGCGGAAACACCGTTGGCTATAACCGGCAATTTCGAATTGAACGCGCCGGAAAAAATGCTGCGCGTCGAGGCCATGCATCTGGCTGATCGCAGGCCTTACATTTATGAGGAACGCTGGATATCAATCAGCACCAATCCTGAGATTACAGATGTCGATTTAAGAGCGATAAGTGCCAATGAATGGCTCGTACGTAACAAGCCTTACAATCGATGCGATATCCAGTTTTTTGCGGAACGGGCCGGAAAGTATTATTCGGAGTTATTCGGCACAGATGAAAATGCGGCACTACTGGTAATTGAGCGTACAACCTGGCAGGAGCAAAAGCCGATTACATCAGTGAAAGCCATGACGATGCCAGGTTACAGGCTGATAACCGGAAGTTGAACCGAGAATCTGGTTTTGCCAATCGATCAGATGCCGATACGATGCTCTGGATTGTCAAATATCGGTGCAAGCTGTTTCCACTCTTCCAAACACTCAGATGTGCGTTCAAATCTAGATGCACAGAGTCGGCCGTTTTCCCACAAATTTACGCCATCTACTTCCACGGTGGCGTCAAGCACCATCCAGCAAATTTCGCCGGGTGCGTAGTTTCCGCAAGTGTGGAAATGCAAAATTCTCGGATTGGGGAACACGGTGTTTGACCAGCGATCCGGATCGGCGGCGGCGTCCGTTACATATGCGCATGCCGGATGAATTCCTGCGTGCCACGAGTGAATATGGTTCCGGTCAATTCCAAACTTTTCCGAAACCATGTCGTAGTGCTGATTCACTCGGGCAACATCTTCCGGATTACCTTCAAATCCAGCTATTTTGCCATTTTCGACCTGGGCAAAAACCGGATCTTCGATACGTACGGAAGCGGGTTCATATGGCTGCGACCCTGTTGGCGTGAGAAAATGTGCCAATGCGACTTGGCCAGAAAATGTGGTGGCTTCTACCGGTGCCGGCACTCCCATCGGGAACCGTCTAACTCCAACGTCAAGAGGCTCGCTGCTCGTGGAGCTGGCTGGACTTCCGGTAATCTGAGTTCCAAGTCCACAGGTAATCTCGATGTTTTCTGCAGTTCCGAGTACATCATTTACTGCGGCCTTCATTGCCAGCATAGCCCGATGATCTGTGCGGCCGAATTGTGAAGCAAGCATTTGTGCATCGCGGGCATAGACCATGACCGCGCGACATCCCGGTGGCGGTTCAGAAAATCTATCCTGATCACCTATGCGAGCAAGAAAGATCGTACAGTCATGTTGCCGAACGGCATCCGTCACTTTGCCCTTATTATCTTGTCCAGGCGCTCCAGCGGTCTTGATTGCCGGCTCAATATCCATTGACCGGGCCATATCGGCCAACGCATCACGGATTTGATTGTCATACCAACCAAGTTCTGCACGCTCATGAACAATCAGCAGAGTTTCACCCGATTGGACTTCCGCGCAATTGACAAGAAGATTACGGGCCCCTTCCCGCAAGTGATCTGAAAAACTCATCTCCTGCGCTCCGCCTGAACAGTCAGGAACGTAAATTCCTCCGAAATCACTCGCTTGAAACCATGACTCAGTTCAGCATCAATTGACAGGCTATCGCCAGAATTCAACAATATCTCGCGCTCTCCATATCCATAAATTGCTTCGCCTTTTACAGCATAAATGAAGACGACGCCGTGACCGATATAGGTCGGTGGGTTCCCGCTTTGCCTGACGAGCGTGACCATTCGAGCCTCAAACTGCAAATCCCGCCGCGTATGAAACGCAAGGTTGATGAAATCATGACTATGGCCATCGACAATGCGAGTGGATTTCAGACCCTGGCTTGCAGCCACGTGGGTGAAATCCGCGTGGTCGGAAGGCGTTTCACGAAAAAGGCTGACCAATGGTACGTTGAGGGCATTGGCCAGTGAACTCAATGTCGAGATCGAAGGAGAAGCCTGCCCATTTTCAATCCTGCTGATCATGGCTGCGGATATGCCTGATTGCTTCGCCAATTGACGAGCTGTCAGACTATTGCTGTCTCGTAGGTCACGCAGGGCCGAGCCGATCGCGAGATCAATATCATCGTCAGTTGGGCCGACGGATTGTATTGTCATGCTACTTGCCCTTGCGGTAGGAGAATGCGCGTTCGAAACGTTCAACCAGATAGTCACCGCAGGTGATCGGTGGTTGCGAAGCCTGAAAGTCCGGCCCAAATACCTCCGTTGCGTCGATCATGGTTTCTGGATCCGGGTCAAACGCCAGAACCAGAGATAGGCGCTCGCGCCCTGAGCTGTTGACCACGCGGTGCGGCGTGGATTTGTACTCGCCGCCGGTCCAGCGTGAAAGCAGATCAGCCACATTCACAATCAATGTACCTTCGATCGGTGGCGCCTCGATCCAATCGCCATTGATGTCTTCCACCTGCAATCCGCCAACCGAATCCTGGCAAAGAACCGTAAGGACACCAAAGTCGGTATGTGGCCCAACGCCAAATTGTTCCTCACCCATATCCTCAGTTTGAGGAGGATAATAAACGAAAGAAGCCCGGCTAAGCGGTTTGGCCGCTGTTCTCAAAAAGAAATTCTCCTCCAGACCAAGACCAATTGCAAAACCGCGCATCAAATGGTGGGCTACCTCATGGGCATGGTGGAAATATTCCATTGCACTGTTATGCAGTTCCGGCAAAAAATCCGGCCATTGATTGGCACCTCGAAGAGGATGATCCTCAGGTGTCTTGCCGGAATCATCTTCAAACCCCCAAATGAAGCTTTCTTTCAGATCTGCCTTTGCATCGTCTTCCATTTTCGCGCCGCCCTGCCCCAGCCATCCGCGATGTTTCCCGGAAATCCGAACTTTTGATTTCTCTTCACCGGCAGCACGAAAGAACCTGAATGCAGATTGTCGGGCAGCATGGATTACACCTGCGGGTATGCCGTGTCCCTTTACATAGATAAAGCCCAGACCCTGGCTTGCCTGATGCAATGCCGACGCCACCCCTTGTGGATCACTGCCATCGCGAAGTGGGTTGATATCAATAACCGGAATAAAGTCTGTATCGGTTTTTCGCGCCTGAGCATAAGCCATCATCTTCAAGTTACCTCTTTAAATATTGCATATCATGCAACTAATTTAATATAATGCAATATCTATTTTTTAGTGTAATACCCCACGACATCTCCTTCGGTTGTAACGCCAAGGCCATTCAGGCTTCGATTGACATAGTTGAAATAACAAATGATCTGATTTGCCTCCAAAATTTCGCCGTCATCCAAACCTTCAGCTCTGAGTTTCCGGATATCGTCTTCTTCCATGGAGCCGGGATGCAATGTCAGTTTCTCGGCATAGCGCATCAAGGCCAACTCCTTTCCTTCCAGCGCATTTTGGGGCTGCCTGATTTGCATCGCATCCAATATATCATCGGATTTTTCTTTATTTCCAATTAGATAACAAGCATTCTTCCAGTGATTAGCGAAAGAATATGGGCAATCATTGAGGATTGAAACATAGGAACTGATTGTTTCCTGTAGCCAGGTTGGCAGCGTGTTTGCGTCGTCATGCAGGGCAGCTCGATATAGAACCACATGACCCCGCATTGTATTGGGCCGCAGGGAGTGGACCCGCATCACATTATCCACTGTTCCGTGCGGGGTGCGCGCCAGATCCAGAACTTCTGCAAGCGTTTCATCGGCCTCCTCATCGGAGATCATCTCAATCCAGGCAGACATCATAAACTCCCGAGTTAGCCGCGCTCATCGGCCTGCATTCGACGCTCCAGCCAGCGCACAAATGCTGAAACGACAAGAATCAATGCCAGATATTCAAGTACCAGCACCGTATAAATTTCCAGCGGCCTGTATTCCGTGACGACAAGCTCATTGGCCTTGCGGGTCAATTCCTGCATGCCGATTACGGAAACAAGCGAAGACATCTTCAGCATATAGACCAGCTGGTTCCCCAAAGCCGGCAGGATGCGCCGAATTGCTTGCGGTAAAATTACAAAGCGCATGGTGTCGGAATAAGAAAGCGATACTGAAT
>JBPCWJ010000046.1:0-8270 GCA_051009635.1 Rhizobiaceae bacterium | reverse complement strand
GTATTGGCAACATTGTGTATTGCTGGTGATATCGCGATATCTGCTGGAATATTGCCAGAAGTTGTTGATGTTTTCGAACCCTGTTTATGGGGCTGGGAAATGTACATTGACAGCTCCGAAGGTGAAGCTCGTGATGTTGTTAATCGTTCGATCGCAGACCTTCGTGGTTATATTGCCAAGAGTGTCGATTCCAGGATCATTCAGATCGGAAGTGATGCAATAAGCTATCAAGGAACTGAAGGTTGGTACGATGAGGAATTTATCTATCTTCCTAAGTCTGTGGTGGAAAAACTCTTTTCCACTAAACCAGCAGCGGTTTGTAAGCAACCCCATAGCGATGGTCTTCTTGAAAAGCAAGGGAAGAATTACTGGCACAACACGATACCAGGAGTAATGAAACACCTTCCTCATATCCGTCTTAAAAAGAAAGAGTTTTTTGCGGAAAAAGTCGGAAGGAAAAAGGCTCGGTCAAGTTAGGAATTTAGGAACATTAGGACATTTAGGACGTGTTTTAGAAGAGGTGCTTAAAATGCATTAGTGCCAATACCGTAGATTTCAGTACATAAAACTACCAATAAACCTAAACATAAGAGCTGATTGCCGACATCAAAGACAACTTGTTCTCAAATCATTCAGGAAGGAGGAATGAACTATTTCATGCCTATTTATCTCAATGAAAAGATGAATTTAACAACTATCAAAGTCGGAAGGTCTTACTTAGTACAATAGACGTATTGTTACTCAGCAGACCTCTCCACTTTATTATTCTGTTTTTTTTTAAACCTTTAAAAACTTAATTCCAATCGCCAGTCAAATCCCGGTAACTTAGTAATCACTGCCCCCAGCGACCGCCAAAGAATTTAATTCTCATGGGACCCATTGGGGACCCTATCCCCCGGCCTCTGATTAACTCATCAGGTGTCAGGCTGACAATTATATGCTTTGAAAATTTAGGATCTGCACCAGTCTGCATCCAAGTAAGAGCTTCATCTTGTTTGGCGGTCTAAAATTGAGTCCGCTTTGCACCCGATAACAGAATCTTTTTATCGCCCCGAATATCTTCCGGTTTGTGCAAAAGCAGTCTTTAGTTAATCCCATTTTCTTCCGGGAAGATGATTCATGGCACTGGCCGCGAATCCCCCATCAACGAGAATCGACTCTGCAGTTATATAGTCCGCTTCATTCGACAGCAGGAATAGAATGCTGTTGGCAATATCGATCGGTTGGCCAACACGTTTTAACGGCGTGACATCGCTTCTTCCCTTCTTGATTTCAGGGTCCTGCAGATAGGCTGTCAGCGGCGTTTCCGTGTGACCCGGGCAAACAGAATTGACACGAATTCCTTTCGACGCCCATTCGATGGCCAGATGCTTGCTTAACATAATGACGGCGGCTTTGACGGTGCTGTAAGCGCCGGACATACCATAAGGTGTGATTCCACCAATGGAGGACAAATTGACAATCGAGCCTTTGTGATTATTGTCGATCATCCAGCGGCCCGCAGCCTGACTCATCAGGAAAGTGCCCGTCAGACCAACATTCACAGTTTTGTTCCAGTCCTCCAGAGACAAATCTTTCAATAGTCCGGGTGCCATCTGGATGGCACTGTTGACCACACAGTCAACGGATCCAAATTCTGCGACGGCCTTCTCAATAGCGGCAGTACAGTTTGAGGGATCAGATACATCCATTTTGAAAAAAGCAGCATTGTCGCCGATTTCATCCGAAATCGCCTCGCCAAGTTCTACATTATTGTCCCCAATAACCACCTTGCCGCCCTGGTTGGCAAATTGCCTGCAAGTTTCTTCACCGATTCCACGCGCACCGCCAGTGACGATTGCGACTTTTCCTGCAAAACGTGCCAATTTGACCTCCGTTCTAATGTAGTTACTTCAATCCGTCTGATAGTTCATTGTTTTGCCACCCCAACTTCTCCCCGGCGTGTGCATCATTTTACTTTCTGCTTGACCGCCATCGACTTTCAGATTTGTCGCGTTTACATAGCTGGACCGGTCGGACAAAAGAAAAACGCAGGCCTCGGCAATCTCTTCCGGTGTGCCGACCCTTTTCATGGGGACGACGGCGGCACGACCCGCGGCAATTTCGGGATCATCAAACATAGCCTTTGTCATCGGGGTCGGGATCTGACCCGGGGAAACGGTATTTCCCCGCACTCCTCGATCCCCCCACTCAACGCCAACCAGATTGCCGAGCATAATGGCACCAGCCTTGCTGACACTGTAGGCGCCGGCGCCATTGTAGGCCTGGACGCCGCCGATCGACGAGACAAATACGATAGATCCTTTTTTCTTTTCAAGCATAATTTTTCCGGCAGCCTGGGCGCAGAGGAAATAGCCTTTGACCCCGATATCCATGACCATGTCCCAATCTTCCTCGGAGAGTTCCTCAAGCTTTGCTGGACGCAGCTTGATGGCCGAACAAACTAATCCGTCAATCGTGCTGAAAGCGGCAACCGTCTCCTTCACCATTCTCTGGGCATCCGCGGCCTTCGATGTATCCATTTCAATGACGATGGCTTCGCCACCTTCGGCCTCGATAAGGGATTTTGTTTCTTCTGCCATATCCCGGTTTATGTCGGTGATCGCAACTTTAGCGCCCTCGCGCACTGACAACAGACAGGTCGCCCGTCCGATGCCGCTTGCACCACCGGTAACGATAATGGTTTTGCCGTCCAACATCATGGCTAATCCTCCTTCTGATCGGGTGTGGCCTGCCAGGCTTCTTTGATTGTGCCGGCGAGTCCACGTGGAGCGAGTAAAATAGTGACGATAAATATGAGTCCGATAATCAGGACGTAGCGTTCCGTAAATTCCGAAAGGTAGTCCGTTAAATAATAAACGAAACTGGCCCCTATAAAAGGTCCTATAAGAGTACCCAGCCCTCCGATAACAGACCAGATGACAATTTCGCCGGAATGGATCACATCCATTTGCTCAGTACCGATAATCCCGTTTTTGAGGATAAGCAAAACACCGGCGATTGATGTAAAAAATCCGGAAACCGCCGTGTTGAGTATCTTGAAGGCATTCACATTATAGCCAATGTAGCGAGCCCTCTCTTCATTTTCACGAATTCCGTGAAAAACCAGGCCAATGGAAGAATTCATGAATTTCCTGAGGAACAGATAACTTACGAGAACAACGGTCGCCGTCAAATACCAGAACGAGGCAAAATCACCGGTATCAATCGAGAATAGTCCGAACACCGAAAGCGTTGGAAGCTCGATGGTCATGCCGTCCTCACCATTGGTCACCGACACCCAAGAATTGGCGACGATAAATGCGACGACACCGAATACCAGGGTGATTATACCGAAGTAAATATCTCGGACTCTAACGGAGAAAGCTCCCATAGTCGTGGTAACCGTTGTTCCCACGGTCAAAGCTGAAAATATCGACATCCAGGGCCCCCACCCCAGATGCGTCAAGGCTATTGCCGTCATATACGCTGATACGCCGGCAAGTGCTGCATGGGCAAAACTTGCCAGTCCAATGTAGCCCATCATGACATCCAGGCTCATGGCCAGCAGTCCGAGAATAAACATTTCGCTGAAGAATCGGAGCTGAAAAGCATCCGCCCACAAGGGCAGTGTCACAGCAAACACAATCAAAGCGATTGACACTGTGGTAAAGTTTATCAGTGGAAAAACACGATCTCGGATCGATTTAGGAAGTCTCGCAACACTGTAGACAAAGACGGGCACTAATCCCAAAACGACCAGGAACGTAACCGCATCGAAGAGCGGCAGGAAAGCGAAGGTCGCACCAACAAGAGCAATGAGAGGCAGGGCGATGCGCTTGAGAACTGGCATCATTCAAGCCCTCTCTCACCCATTAAACCCTGGGGCCTGAACATTAGGAAGATCATCAGAACGACAAGGCTGAGTATTTGCGGCTGTGAGCCCTCGAGAAAAATGGACCCAAGGGCATCAAGTTCGCCGATTAAAAATGCCGCAATCAATGTTCCAGTCAGGCTCCCTAATCCGCCAACGACAACGACGATGAAAGCCTGGACAATGATATCCAGGCCCATGGAATAGGATACACTGAAGATAGGCGCGACAAGTACACCACTCATGGCTGCCAAACCGCAGCCAAGTGCAAATACGAGCTGGTAAACCCGGGGCACGGGAACACCCATGCAGGCCGCCATTTCCCGATCCTGAATCGTTGCCCGGATCCACACCCCCCACTTGGATTTGTTCATAAATAAAAGCAGTAGAATTATGAACAGGGCGGCCACAACCATGATGACCAGACGATACACGGGAAACTGTAAGCCAAAGAACGGCAGAGAGGATTTGATGGGCGGCTCAATATACTTGCCAATAGTCCCAAAAGTTGCGAGCGCTGCCTGCTGCAGCACAAGCGCAAGTCCAAAGGAGACAAGCAGGGCGGTAAAGGGGCTGCCCCCATGGGTCGACTGAAACACGCCACGCTCAATTACAAGTCCGAACGCTGCCACAAGCAAACCTGCAGCAAGAACAGCGCCCCAAAATCCCACAAAGGGAGCCACTGCGGTGAGTACCAGCCATCCGACAAAAGCGCCAAGCATATAGAACTCACCATGGGAAAAGTTCACGATGTTCATCACACCCAGAATGAGCGTGAACCCTGTTGCGACAAGGGCCAGTATCATCCCATTTTGCAGTCCCATAATGGATTCAACAATGATTCGTTCGAGTAGTCCGTCCATCAGCTAACTCCAAGGCAGGCATGCAGGGTTTCACTGTCATTGGCAACTTCTTGTGAAGGGCCACTGTGCATAATTTGTCCCTTGGACATAATGTAACAGTGGGAACTCGCTCGCAGCGAGAGTTTGTGATCCTGCTCAACCAGCAGGATTGTGATACCCAATTCATTGGCCATCCAACCGATGATATTTTCAATTTCTTTGACCAGAGTGGGCATCAGCCCTTCTGTGGGTTCATCGAGAAGGATGAATTTCGGACGCGTGACTACAGCTCTGGCCATGGCCAGCATTTGCTGCTCACCACCTGAAAGGGTTGAACCGGTCTGGGACTCGCGTTCTTTCAACCGGGGAAAAGAGCCGTAGACCAAGTCCAGTGTTTCTCTTTTCTTATCCTCACTCCAGGGCTGCAGATCCAATCCAATGCGTAAATTCTCCAATACCGACAACCCCTGAAACACCTGCCG
This sequence comes from Rhizobiaceae bacterium, assembly GCA_051009635.1. Classification (GTDB taxonomy): domain Bacteria; phylum Pseudomonadota; class Alphaproteobacteria; order Rhizobiales; family Rhizobiaceae; genus BOKV01. The sequence continues at coordinate 3,093 of JBPCWJ010000046.1, read as the reverse complement.
GTTTTCTGGCACGTAAGCCATACCGCGCTTTGCAATCTTGTACGGCTCTTCAGTTGTAATATCGTCTCCGTTAAATCTGATCTCGCCCTGCGCCGGCGGCGTCAGCCCCATAATGGAGCGCATGGTTGTCGATTTTCCGACACCGTTGCGCCCCAGCAAGGCGACGACCTGTCCCTCTGCAACTTCAAGTGAGACCCCCTGAAGTATGTGACTTTTGCCGTAATAAGTGTGAACGTCTTTCAACTTTAACATCAATCGACCTTCAGATAGACACGCTGGACTTCATCATCCCGTCGGATATTTTCCGGTGAGTCCTCGGCAATAATAACACCGTGGTGGAACACCGTGATTTTATCGGCGATGCGCATAACCACTTCCATGTCATGTTCCACGAGAACGATACTGAGTTTTTCCGAGAGCTTTTTTATGAGATCTGCGGTCGCACGGGTTTCTTCCGCACTCATTCCCGCTGTGGGCTCATCCAGCAGAAGTATTTTAGGCTCCGTTGCGAGCGCAATACCTATTTCCAGATATTTCTGCTCCCCGTGGGAGAGATTGGCAGCAAGCTCATTGCTTTTTTCACGCAATGATATTTCACCGAGAACCCGGTCCACCAATTCCTCGACACCCTTATGTTTGTTGGCCTCGGAAAGAGGATTGAAATTCATGTGTCTGGCCTGTGCCGATAGTCTCAAATTGTCAGAGACGGAAAGCTGCGGAAAAATGTTTGTAATCTGAAACGCCAGGCTGACCCCCATATGGCTGATTTGGTACGGTTTCGACTTGGCGATGTTTCGGCCGTCAATATAGATTTCGCCACTTGAAGGTTTTTGCTTGCCCATCAGCATGGAAAAAAACGTACTCTTGCCGGCGCCGTTCGGACCGATAATCGCGCGCAATTCGCCACCTGGAAGTTCAAAATCGACATCGTCGACGGCTTTCAGGGCACCAAAAGCTTTCGTGAGCCTTTGAGTCCGCAGAATGACCTCGGTATTCTCCATAATAAATCCCAGCTAATTTAATTTGCGGATCGGACAACAGATGTCATCCGATCCAATACTTCTTGATTATGCTGAGCAGGATTTAAATTTGGAATCGTACAAAGTTGTTTTCATGGGCACGACATCGCCAACAATTTTGAAGTGTAGATTGTCGTCGACAGTCGTCATGTAGAAATCAACAAAGGCCTGGTGGTCCGATGACCTTAGATAGATGTCGCCTTGCGGGAAATCACGTCCACGTTTGAACAGACGTCCGGGTCCGAATTCCGTCGATCCGCCATCGCCTTCAAGCCAGGCAATCATTTTTGGCGTATCTTTTTTCTTGTCCTGATATTTGGCTCCTTCCATCGCCGCTTTGATGGTATTCATACCGGTAAACTGCGCCTGCGCGAAGCCGCTGGGTAGCACACCTTTCGAGAGCGCCATAAACTCTTCACGGAAGCTGCGATTGTGCTCGTCATCAAATGGTGAACCCGCGAGATCATGAACCGGTGAATAACGGTGCAAATAAAATCCGCCGACCGCGCTCTTGCCCTGCTGATCCAGCGTATTCACATCGCAGACGGACGCTGGACCGACTATTTTGGCTTTCTTGGTAAAACCGGCATCAGCTATAGCCAGCATGGACTTAATGGCCGCCCCACCCGACATTCCCATAACAATGGCTTCAGCTTCCTGGGAAATGCGATTTACATAGGGTAAGTAATCTGATGTGTTGAGAGGTGCCGGAACGGGATCTATCCATTTACCTCCAAGCCTTACAAACTCATCTCTAAAATCAAAGGCAACAGATTGTCCCCAGGCAAAATCCATGTATAGCCCTGTCGCCGTTTTGACACCGTTCTGGATCGCCCAGGGTGCCATCGCAATGGCCTGACTCTTTGTGGTATTGTACGGCCTGAAAACGTGTTTCGGACACTTCTTTACCTTACCCCCGGTCAAGTTCGTCGTCTCACATCCTGTACCCAGTACGTAAAGAGTACGATTTCTTTCAACAAGTGGAGCAAGTTGAACACAAATACCACTCGAAGATGTTCCGGTCAGAGCGTCAATATTTTCGCGCAAAATTAATTTTTCTGCTTCTCTGACAGCTTGTGCAGGTTTGAAAGCATCATCTCGTTCAATGATTTCTACTTTTTTGCCGTTGATACCCCCCGACGCGTTAATTCTGTTAACCGCAACTGTCAGACCCCACTTTCCTTGTTCACCGAGTGCTGCAAGAGGTCCGCTGAAAGTATTGACGTGTCCGATTTTTATTGTGTCCGCACTATAAGCCGTTTTGATATAGAACGGACCCACACTGGCCGTGACCGCGCCTGCGCCGGCATATGATAGAAAGTTTCTCCGGGTAATTTTAGGCATCTAAGTTCCTCCCTTGGTTACTAAACAAAATGTTTTGCAATCCTATTTGATCCTTAGCGGACCATTTGTTTTGAAGCCCTCGTGCTGATCTTCTATAGACTGTTTAACGAGTTCATCGCTGTTCGGGCAATTCCTTTCAACATTTTCCGATCCTGATTGACCTTTGCGAGAAGCTGTATTCCTTGTGTTGTATTAAAAATAAACTGGGCGAGTTTTCTGGCATTTTCCTCCGATTTGAACTGACCAAGTTCTTGGCCGCGTTCAATCAGGCGACAAATCTGATCTTCGGTTTTCTTAAATGACTTCAAAACCCATTCTGACGTCTTGGGGTCAACACCGCCAAGTTCAGCAGCCGTGTTCGTAATCAGACAACCACGCGGTTCCGATTCATTGACAGCCATGGAAATCGTATCGGAGAACAGCTTTTCCAATTTCTTTTTGGGATTGCCCGATTCAGCATCCTCCAACAGCCGATTGAACGGTGAAGTGGATACATATCGATTGAGAGCGTGTTGGTAAATCTGCTTTTTATTACCAAAACTATTGTACAGGCTGCCAGGATGTACGTTCGTTGCATCAATCAGATCTTTAACTGATGTTGCTTCGTAACCTTTCGACATAAATACGCAAATCACCTTGTCGATGACTTCGTCTGCATCAAATCTTTGTTGTCTTCCCATCAGTCTTCTCTCATTAGTTAGCGTAACATATTTGAACAAACATTCAATAT
>JBPCWJ010000045.1:0-2900 GCA_051009635.1 Rhizobiaceae bacterium | reverse complement strand
AGTACCCGAATGTCGGGGACGGCAATTATCCGCGTATCCCGATCGTTCCCGACGGAGTTTTGATTTTGTAAGCGGATGACCTGCTGTTGCCGGAGATAAATCTTATCGCACCCTTGGATACTTTCACGACAATCTTGCTGAAAGTTTTGTTGGTGTCAAAGACGAAATCATCAATTCGCACTTCGGCGCCCGGGCCAACGACGATTTTGGTTTTGTCAACCAGTATGATCTGCGCATTGCCGGTGGAATTCGCCTGAAGACGGTCGTCGCTGAAGATAGGTGATTTGGGCGCAATAACCCGTTTGCCGTTCTTTCCATAGGCGTTTACCAGGGTTGCCGCGGCAACTGTTTCGCCAATCGGAGCAGCAGTCTGGGCGAACGCGCCCGCTGCACAGAATTGGACGCCGATGATGACGGTTGCGGCCAAAGCCGCCTGGGTGCTGTTTTTCCAGTAAGTCGACATGATGCAAACCCCTTTATCAGTTTACTAAGTGAACAACCCAATCCCTGGATGAGTTGATGGACAGTTCTTGTTCCAACCATCCCGCGCTGTTCCAGCGCCTTTTCTTCTCAAACCAGCGTATTAAGCATTATCAACGCTGAGCCAATCAAGCCCATTGACACTATGGTTTCCGAAAACAGTGCAGTTCTTGCGCGGCGGCTGATATAGTGTGAATATTTTTCATTTTCCGTAGTCATTGAAAACTCCAAACCGGACTCTGTTTATTCCTGGCAAGCGTCCTAGTCCCAATATGGGAATTGAAATAACCGGAAAGTGTGCAAAATATCACAACCCGTGTATTTGCACACGTCCCGAGTTCAGTGAAACTGGTATTAAGATGTTCCAGGTCATAATCACGACCATATGAGACCCAATAGCCCATAACTATTTCCGGACGATACATTGCCGGCATCTGGAGGCGGGTGCGGACTTGAACCCGGAGAACCAGATATTCGAAACGCCGCTTAACAGTACAATCCTAAATGTCCACATGCCCTAGCGGCACAAAATATCTGTATAGCATTGTGAAAACTTTCGGTGGCGACGGAATGAATTACAGGATTTCGCGCGCCCACTTCAACTTCCAACTACCATTTCACCGGCAATAGTGACCCATTTGATCCAAACAAATTGCGCAGACTCATCGCTCAGGTTCGGCTGAGATCAAGGTTGCCCCTGCGAAGGGGAATACCCGTCTCGTGCTGGCAGATCTCGGCAAGCTTTGCTACGCCATTATAGATTTCCTCCTCGCTGGCCGAAGCAAAACAGAGGCGAAGATGATGACGCGCCCGCTCGGGCGTTACTGCCCAATCGGCGCCAGGATCGAACGCGACGCCTTCCAGCGCTGAAGCGGTGAAAAGCGTGGACGTGTCTACTGCGTCCGGTAGGCGCAACCACACAAAAATACCGCCATTGGGGGCAGTCAACTCGACTGCGGCACCAAACTCGCGATCGATTGCGTCGATCAGCACCGCCAGCTTCGCCTTCAGGCCCCCGCGTAGCGCCTCGATATGGGTATCGAAGTGATTGACACAATACTCGGCGACCAGCATCTGCTCCAGCCCGCTGGTGCCGCCATCGACCTTTAATGGCAAAAGCCGGCTCATCACCGTCCAGTCGGCGATCAGGTAGCCGAGTCGCAACGCGGGCGCGATCGTTTTTGAAAACGAACCAACGTGAACTACCGAGCCATTCTGGCTCAGGGAAGCGAGCGAAGGTGGCCAGTCACCCTTCCAGACGAGGTCGGCATAGCAATCGTCCTCCAGTATCGGTATCCCGCGAGCCTCCGCGAGGGCCACCAGGGCGCGTCGACGTTCCAGCGGCATTACCGAACCGGTTGGGTTTTGTACGGTTGGGATCGTGTAGATAAATTTTGGCACAATTCCCTGGTCCTTGAGATCATCCAGCACCCGTTCGAGTGCATCTGTACGGATGCCAAACTCGTCCAAAGGCGCCGCGACAATCTGCGCCCCTCTGCCCCGGATCATGTTAAGCATGAGGCCAAAGGTGAATTCTTCGGTGACGACCGTGTCGCCTGGTTGAAGCAGCAGAGAGTTCACGAGATCGAGGCCCTGAACGGACCCGGACGTAATCAGGATATGGTCAGAGTTGCATTCGATGCCCCGGTCTCGCTTCATGCGACGGGCGACAAATTCGCGAAGTTGGAGAAGTCCCTGGGGACCGCTATCCATATGATAGGTGGCAAGTTCCGGGCCCTTTTTACGCAGGATCGCGGTTGCCGCGGACACCAGTTCTTCGACTGGAATCGCATCACGGTCGACATGGCCACCGACGAAATTGAATTTTGGGAAGCCGGCCCATCGCTTTGCAGCTGGCGGTAATTTATCGCGGAACAATCGTTCTATTGAAGAATTCATTTCGATGTCCCTTTCTTCACGTTCCCGGCTGCCAAATGTAAACCAAACATGGGAAAACCTCCAGTGGGACGCACGGTTGGCATGCTCAACATATATCACCATTTTGCCACAAAACAGGGTGATGGCAACCGGCTGATTCCGGCAGTGATATTTTTTGCTTGCATCTGGATTGACTTCCGTTTTTGATATTGTGGAAGGCTCCCGTACCGGCGTCGTAATGTGCCACCAAAGTGGTGTTAACGCGAACAGCTTGAGCAGAGCCATCCAGAGGAGAGATAATCACAGTTGGCCTGGAAGGCACGCTTTGCTCGATTTTCCAAGTATGACGCTGGAGGTTCTTGATTCAGTCGAAAAGGCCAATGGGCAATAAACTCCGCGACATGGCAGAAGAAATTCTCCACCAGACGGCGCTATTTGTAGTTTCCCGTATCAAATTCGCAATATTTTGATTCCCCCTGCCTTGCGAAATAACCACAAAGCCCGGAACCCATCGTCGCCGTATAATTAGCGCACGCGCCGGT
>JBPCWJ010000044.1:0-3461 GCA_051009635.1 Rhizobiaceae bacterium | reverse complement strand
CGCTGATTTACGCAGCAATCAGTGCCAAATGTTCTGATGACGGACACTCACCAGATGGCGCACGTTGCAGGCATGGAGGGAAATTTTGCTTTCGCACTGGCATTTTCTAAAACAGTTCTGCAGAACTGGCAGGGGAAAACCGGATAGAGTGGGACACCGCAAATTGCTATCTGAAAACCAAATGAGAAAATGAGACAGGTCAAGAAACGAAATATCCGACTGGAAACCGACCGGTTTGTGGTCCGCACCTTGCGTGAGAGTCATGCCAGCGAGGTTATGGCCGGTTGGCTTGCCGATCCGGAACTTATGGAAAACATCAATCAGCAGCCCCGGCGCATGAGCCTGATTCAGTTGCGCCGGTATATCTTATCCTATGATCAGGCCACGCGCCTGCTTGTCGGGGTCTTTGATGCTGCGAGCGAGAAGCACGTCGGATATTATTTTATAGAAATAAATCCGGCCCAGCGGCGCGCCACGTTCAATGTCGTAATCGGTGATCGCGACTACTGGGGCAAACGAACAGTGCTGGAGACCCGAGCTGCATTGATGGACTACATGTTCCAGTATGGCGCTGTCGAAAAACTTATCGGCGGTCCGCTGGCACGGAATTTCCCGGCAGTGTTCAACTACAAGGCGCAGGGCTGGAAGCTTGAAGGTCTCATGAAATCGCATGTGTTGAGTGCCAGCGGGAGTTACCGGATTGACCAGTACCAGTTTGCCATGCTCAAGGAAGACTGGCGGGCGATCAAGTCGGCCGGCATGCAGCAGAACGGCATGATTGACAAGGAAGCGACAGCATGAGCAACGCAAAAAACGCCCGGAAACTACTGGCCGGTGCGCTTGAATTGCCTGAACAGGAAGTGGACAGCTCCACCATGATCGGGGTTACACAGCAGTGGGACAGCCTGGCCCACATGCGGTTGATACTGGCTTTGGAAGAGGCTCTGGGCTCCGAGCTGGAGATGGAAGCAGTCGTCAACATTGCCAACCTGTCGGACGTTGAAACCACGCTTGCGAATGCCAAAGCCTGACTAGGCGGCACAGATTTTCCGCAAGCAATCAGGTGTGGCAAAAATGTCACAGATTTCAGAATTCGTCATCCCTGGACACTTTTTGCGTGGATATACGGCTCACCTCGCGGTAAGTTTCAGCCAATTTTACGGATCGACTCACCGATAGGGGAAACAAAAATGGGCAAATCTTTCAAATCACTTCTGGCATCGGCAGCAATTCTGGCTCTCTGCGCCGGTTCATCCGATGCGGCTGATCTGGAAATTCAGGAAATTATTGAAACCCCGAACTACGCGGGGACAATCTCCGGTGGTCTGATGTACACGTGGACGGATGTCACCGGAGTTGAAGGAATTGACAATGATTTCACCGAAGGGAAAGAATTTTTGTCGACATTCGGGGAAGCTGCTGCCCTTTATCGGTTCAGTGATACGTTTAACCTTCAGGGTGACTTTGCATTTCATTCGCACCGTGTGGAAAGTATTGACGGCTGCGGCGGTTGCCCTAACAAGGCAATCGACCAGTGGCACTCAGGCGGCGTGGCGTTCTGGCGCGATCCAACGATGGGTCTTTTTGGTATTGACGGAGCCTGGGGCGGTATCGATTTGGGCAAAGCGCTTGACGTAGGGCGCATTGGCGGGCGGGGCGAATGGTTTTTCGGCGAAATGGCTACCTTGGGTGGCGGTGTCGGATACCATAATTTGGGCACAGGCGGGAATAACCCGGATTTAGATGGCGTGAATTTCAATGTTTTCGTCAATTTTTATGCAACCGAGGATTTCGCGATCAAGGGCAAGTTCGACTATGCTACTTTTGACGCGTCACAAAACGGCAAGTCAATCGATATCAAAGCGTGGTCGTTCGGAGGTGAAGGGGAATATATGCTGCGTGACATATTCGGCGGCGGTTCTTCGGTTTTTGTCGGTGGTCGATACGCCAACTTTGATAATGACCTCACCGGCGGTTGTTGTCCATTTAGTTCAGATACTGATCATGCACAGGTTTTTGTCGGTTTTCGCAGTTATTTCGTGACGGGAGGGTCCTTGGCCAATCATCACCGCACAAACACAGTGGACAACACAAATACGTTGCTGGAGAGAGTACCTTTTACACCCTTCTTTGGTGGAGCTCCTTAAGGGGAAGGCCGCGTATGCATAATATTGCCGGGCGCCATCGAGCGCCCGGTTTTTTTGCGAGGCGCTTGTAATCCATTCGTTTTCCGTTCACCTGCACATTATTGACAGAAGGTAGCCAACAGGAGTTCCAGCCCCGTGGACAATCTGGAAGAAACCATACAAATCCTGGCGCGCGCTCTGTTCATTCCATCTGAGTCCATCAAGGCGGAGGACAAGCTGCTCGAACTCAAAGGCATGGACAGCCTCGCCTTTGAGACCATAATTGTTGAATTGGAAGACGCGACAGGACGTGACATTGATGTTGCCCAGGCAGTGGGGACTGAAACCGTAGCGGATCTGGCTGAATTGCTGCAAAAGCTGCGCAGTGCCTGAGTTTGCCAGCCATTCCAGTGGCGCGAGACTCTAACAATGACCTTTGATCCTTGCAGTTTCCTTTATGATGCAACCCGCACGCGAAACGGGCAAACATTTGAACATCACATTGACGGGCGGCGCGTAATCGTTGTGCAGAACATGGATGGCGCAAGTCGTGTCCTGCGCACCAATGCCGGCAACTACAGCAAGGAACTGTGGCCTTTCCGGCAGGTGATGGGAGCTTCGCGTCTGACGGAAGAAGGCACCGCCTGGCGTCACAGGGAAGCGGTGACCCAACCTTATCTGTCCAGGTTCAATGCACATGAATTGGCTGCCGTGTCGCACAGGCATGCCGGTGCATTGGCACAGCGTCTGCTGGCTGACAGCAAGCACGGGCGACTCGATCAGTTTTCGATAGATGTCACCACCATTCGCATTCTGGCAGATGCCCTGCTCGGGGGCAGGCTGGCGGAAGAAGCAGAAGAATTTGCAGCTGACATGCATATCATGCTGGATTATGCAGCGTCCTATGCTTTTTCAGCACGCGATTCAAACACTCATATCAATCGTGACACTACCCGAAATCTGGCTCTTGCCCGCCAGCGCATGCTGAAGCGGCTGACCGCGGCGAGACAAGACCTGCCATCGGGAGACAATGTCTTGCGGGCGCTTGACGCAGCTGACCGGGAGGGAGTGGCTGGAATCTTGTTCCAGCATGAGCTGTTGATGTTGTTTTCGGCAGGGGCAGACACATCCGCAGCAGCTCTTGGATGGTGCTGCATGTCTTTGGCAGAAAACCCGGATGTGCAGGAAGCGCTGCGGGAAGAAGTCACCGCATTGCATGTGGATCAATTGTCAGATCATGAGGCACTCGCCCGCCTGCCATTGCTCAACGGTTTCATTGATGAAACGCTGCGGCTATATCCGCCCATCCCGATGCTGGGACGAATTGCCAAATCA
>JBPCWJ010000043.1:0-9601 GCA_051009635.1 Rhizobiaceae bacterium | reverse complement strand
TTATATAGCGATACATTGCCCGAAACGATCGGCATGTTTAGCGCCTTGCAGGCTTCACCAATACCTTTGATCGCCGAAACCAGTTGCCCCATGATTTCCGGGCGTTCCGGGTTTCCGAAATTCAGATTATCTGTGGTGGCAAGAGGTTTGGAACCTACGGCGCACAAATTTCGGTAGCATTCGGCTACTGCCTGCTTACCGCCTTCATTTGGATCGGCTTCGCAGTATCGAGGTGACACGTCACTGGTAAATGCCAGCGCCTTGCCGGTTTCCTCGACCCGTACAATTCCTGCATCAGCGCCGGGAATCTGCAAGGTATTTGCCTGGATCAAGGTGTCATATTGCTCCCAGACCCAGTGGCGCGAACACAAATCGGGCGAACCAATAAGCGTTAGCAGCGCATGATTATAATCTTCTGGTGCCTCAACTTCATTGGCATCAAGGACAGGCAGACTCTTCGGTTCAACATGCGGGCGATCATATTCGGGTGCTTCGTCACCCAGTTTCTTGATCGGCAGGTTTGCAACTTCCTCGCCCTGGTGCAAAATCCTGAAGCGCAAATCGTCGGTAGTTTTGCCGACAATAGCAAAATCGAGACCCCATTTGACGAAGATGGCGGAAGCTTCTGCTTCCTTTTCCGGGCGCAGAACCATGAGCATGCGCTCCTGGCTTTCGGAAAGCATCATCTCATAGGCGGTCATCGCATTTTCGCGGACCGGGACCTTGTCCAGATCCAGTTCAATACCGAGATCACCCTTGGCACCCATTTCCACCGCAGAACAGGTCAGGCCTGCTGCGCCCATGTCCTGGATGGCGATTACTGCACCGGTCTGCATCAATTCGAGACAGGCTTCCAGCAAGCACTTTTCGGTAAACGGGTCACCAACTTGCACGGTTGGGCGTTTTTCATCGATTGAATCGTCGAATTCGGCAGATGCCATGGTTGCGCCACCAACTCCGTCACGACCGGTCTTTGCACCCAGATAAACGACTGGCAGGCCGACACCTTCAGCTTTTGACAGAAAAATTCCATCGGTGCGCGCAATTCCTGCCGCAAATGCATTGACCAATATGTTCCCGTTATATCGGGGGTGAAAATTGACCTCGCCGCCAACCGTCGGCACGCCAAACGAATTTCCATAACCGCCGATTCCAGAAACAACGCCGGAGACAAGGTGGCGGGTCTTGGGATGATCAGGTTCCCCAAAACGCAGTGCATTCATTGCAGCGACAGGTCTTGCGCCCATTGTGAATACATCACGCAAGATACCGCCAACTCCGGTTGCAGCACCCTGATAAGGTTCGATGTAGGATGGGTGATTGTGGCTTTCCATCTTGAACACGACGCACCAGCCGTCACCAATATCAACAACGCCAGCATTTTCGCCGGGCCCCTCAATTACCTGTGGGCCATCGACTGGCAAGGTCCGGAGCCACTTCTTCGAGGATTTATAGGAACAATGCTCGTTCCACATTGCCGAGAATATTCCAAGTTCCGTGAAACTCGGTTCGCGACCGATCTGATCAAGAATACGCTGATATTCCTCATCGTTTAGTCCGTGAGCTGCGATCAGTTCGGGCGTGATTTCAAATTCGTTCTTGATGGTCATGAAACTATCGGGATTTTTTGGCGGGAGATGTGCAATATTTCGGTGAGATTAACGGCATTCTTCATTCCCGGATGACCAGCGTTTCACATCATTGGTAATCCTGCTACCGCTTGAGGTCGAAAGTATAGGGCCAAATGTCTGGATTTCGGTAAAATTGCCGGTTGCGGTATCGCCCTTCTTTTCAGCCTGGATGACCAGCAGAGGCAATGCTGACGGATCACTTTTGGGAACGAGCAATATTCTAGGCCTGCCGGCAGGTGAATTAACTTCGTTGGCGAGCCGGTAGCTGCGAAATGCGATATCCTTTGACTTAAACCAACAAGTTTGCGCAGCATTGGCGATTATCACCATGATTGCCGTTGCATCCTGCTTGCTATTTAAAGAAAGCGCCTTTGATGGTGAACCGGTCTGGCAGGCCGAGAGTATGCCTATGATGCCAATTCCAAGCGCGAAGCGCAGAGATTTCGTAAAAGGCAAATGCCTGATTTTTGAGCGTTTACAACGGGTTGACGAATCAATCTGATTGGGTAGCCTGAATATGCAGGCCGGATTTGAATGATGGCTGTCTCGCATAATTCTTTCCGGCTTGCAGGGCTGAATTAATGTGCGGGGAATCATTGCATGTTCAAGATCTGCAGGGCGACCTTGTTTGCAGTTGCCATTGTGACATTCGGTAAACCCGGAATGGCGCTTGCCGAAACCGAAGTTCTTTTGCGTCAGGCCGCTGAATTTGAGGCTTGCCATCATACAGTATTGAACCTGGTCAAGGAGCTTGGTGCGCGACCGGAGCAAATACGGGTAGAAACAGATACCGGCGCAGTATACCGGCTCAAGATTGTATCTCTCGATGCCAATCTGGTTTTTCTTTGTAACAAGGTGACCCAGCGACTGGAGATCCGGCGAACGACACCGGGCGAAGCTGTTATTGCTGTGCGCTGAGCGGCCTGTCTTTTAGCTGGCAATATCAAGAGCAGCCTCGAATAATTGGCGGCCGTCGGAACCGCCATGGGCCGCCTCGATCAGATTTTCCGGATGCGGCATCATTCCCATTACATTTCCGCGCTCATTGATGATGCCTGCAATGTCATTGATCGAACCATTTGGATTCGATTTTTCGGCATAGCGGAACGTGATTTGATTGCCGTCTTCCAGTTTAGCAAGTGTCTGGGGCTCTGCAAAATAATTGCCGTCATGATGGGCAACCGGGCAGCGAATAATCTGCCCCTGACTGTATCCTCTTGTGAAATCCGTATCGGCATTGGTCACTTCAAGGCTGACTTCCTTGCAGACAAATTTCAGGGAAGCATTGCGCATCAGTGCCCCCGGCAATAGTCCCGTTTCCAGCAAAATCTGGAATCCGTTACATACTCCAAGCACACGAATACCTTTTGCAGCCTTTTCAGCCACAGCCCGCAACACCGGCATCCGGGCGCCAATTGCGCCACATCTGAGGTAATCCCCGTAAGAAAACCCGCCCGGAATGACGATCAGATCGACATCGGGAATCTCTGTCTCGGTCTGCCAGATGGTCAAAGGGGGGTTGCCGCCGATTTTGGTCAAAGCAGCAATCATGTCACGATCACGGTTCAGGCCGGGCAACAGGACAACGGCGGATTTCATTCAGACAATCTCCACCGAAAAATCCTCGATAACCGTATTGGCGAGCAATTTGGTACACATACGGTCCAGTTCCGACTTGGCCTCTTGGAGATCGGTAGTTTGAAACTCCACGTCAAAAACCTTGCCCTGACGAACAGATTCGACGCCGTCAAAACCAAGTGACGCCAAACCTCCCTCGATTGCTTTTCCCTGCGGATCAAGAACGCCTTTTTTAAGCGTCACAGTTATACGCGCCTTAGTCATTTGCTCCGGTTTGCCTTGATATATTGAATCTGAAAGTTTGTTTAAGGGTTTGAAAAGTATTATTTATCGGACTTGACCAATACAGGTCCGGTGCCGCGCTGATGTTCATTTTCGTTCATGATACCAAACCGTCTTGCAACCTCGCGATAGGCTTCCAGCATGCCGCCCAAATCACGGCGAAACCGGTCCTTGTCCAGCTTTTCGTTGGTTTCAATATCCCACAGTCTGCAAGAATCGGGTGAGATCTCGTCAGCGATGACGATTCTCATCGTTTCGTTTTCCCAAAGGCGGCCACATTCGATCTTGAAATCCACCAGTTGGATTCCCACACCCAGAAACAATCCGCTCAAGAAGTCATTCACACGGATAGCCAATGACATCAGATCGTCTATTTCCTGCGGATTTGCCCATCCAAAAGCGGTGATATGTTCCTCGGACACCAGAGGGTCGTCCAATTCATCCGCCTTGTAATAAAACTCGATGATGGAACGCGGCAAAACCTCGCCTTCGGTAATTCCCAAACGCTTGGATATGGAACCGGCTGCCACGTTTCGCACAACGATTTCCAGCGGGATAATCTCGACTTCGCGAATTAGCTGTTCGCGCATGTTGATTCGCTTGATGAAGTGGGTCGGAATGCCAATCCGGTTCATGTGGTTGAAAATATATTCGGAAATCCGGTTGTTAAGCACACCCTTGCCTTCAACAATATCGTGCTTCTTCTTGTTGAATGCTGTCGCATCATCCTTGAAAAATTGGACAAGCGTACCTGGTTCAGGTCCTTCATATAGGATTTTGGCCTTGCCTTCGTAGATTCGGCGGCGTCTGCTCATTGGAAATTTCCTGTGTAAGGAACGGGTCCTTGTTTCAGGCCGAAGCGTTATTCAATTCCGGCAATTATTGCCAGCCACAAATGTTAACGAACGACCATTTCAGGGAGCAATGCCAAAAACATAGGCGATTCTGCCGCTCCCGACGGGCGGACACTACTTGAACCATGAATTGGAAACAACTCGTCTTGCTATAAATTCGGGCGATTTTCACGGAAAAATCAGCATTGACGTACGTAATGACGCAGTATGGTTTTTCATTCATGCGTGCTATTCAAAACAGAGCATCAATACTCTATATATTAATTCAATACAGGGGTTCAGGAGGCTTATTATGAGCGGTATCAAGGATCGCGAAAAAGCGTTTGAAAGCAAGTTTGCACATGACGAGGCGTTACGGTTCAAGGCGGAAGCCAGGCGTAACAAGCTGCTTGGTCTATGGGCGGCTGAGAAACTTGGCAAGTCCGGAGAAGATGCGGAAGCCTATGCGAAGGAAGTTATTCGCGCGGATTTCGAGGAACCGGGCGATGAAGACGTGTTCAGAAAGATTCGTACGGATTTCAATGACAACAATGTGGATCAGTCAGATCACCAGATCAGGCGGACCATGGAAGAATTGTTGAATACGGCTATGGAACAGGTTGCCACCGAAGAATAGAGTATTTTCTATCCTAAAGAAAAACCCGCCATTTATGGCGGGTTTTTTTGTTTCCAGGTTAAAGCCGGGACAGGAACTTGGAAAACACCATCAGACCCTCGGGCCAGGGGCCGTGGCCGCTCTCGTGATTGATATGGCCGCTTTCGCCAGCGTCCATGAATAGTGAGCCCCAATCGGCTGCCATTTCCTCGGATTTTTCCATGCTGCAAAAAGGATCATTGCGACTGGCAATGGTGACAGAAGGGAAGGGTAGCGGATCGCGCCTGGCAGGTCCAAATGTCAAAAGATGTTTGGGCCGTATAGATGGATTTTCAACATCGGGTGGTGCAACAAGCAACGCCCCGGCAACTTTATCATCGAATTCGTCAGCAGCCTGAACTGCGACCTGCGAGCCTATCGAGTGCCCGACAAGTATGACGGGTTTCTTTGCCTCTCTTACTGCCGTAATGAGATTTTCCCGCCAGTCTTCAAAGACAGGCTTGTTCCATTCGCCCAGTGGAACACGTTTTGCAGCAGACAGCCGCGATTCCCAACGGGTCTGCCAGTGGTCAGGCCCGGAACCCTTATAGCCGGGCAGGATCAGTATTTCAGCATCGCTGGTTTTCATGAAACAGGTTCAGGTTCTCGTAATTTAGGATCACGTCTTGTGGAAAGTTATCGGGAAAATCAATCTTTTCCGAATACACGCTCAAAGATAGTGTCGACATGTTTGGTATGGTAGCCGAGATCGAATTTTTCACGAATTTCAGCTTCACTCAGTGCCTTGGTCACTTCGCTGTCAGCCAGTAATTCGGTCATGAAATCCTTGCCCTGTTCCCACACTTTCATGGCGTTTCGTTGAACCATGCGATAGGCATCTTCGCGGCTTACGCCAGTCTGTGTCAGTGCCAGCAGGACGCGTTGTGAGTGGACGAGGCCGCGATATTTGTCGAGATTGGCTTCCATATTTTCAGGGTAGACCAGAAGCTTGTCGATCACACCGGTCAGCCGATGTAATGCAAAATCCAGGGTAATGGTGGCATCGGGGCCGATCATGCGCTCTACCGAAGAGTGGGAAATATCGCGTTCATGCCAGAGAGCTACATTTTCCATTGCCGGATTTGCATAGGCACGGACCATTCTGGCCAGACCGGTGAGATTTTCTGTGAGGACCGGATTGCGTTTATGCGGCATAGCCGATGAACCCTTTTGGCCGGGCGCAAAATATTCTTCGGCCTCCAGAACTTCGGTGCGTTGCAGGTGGCGGATTTCCACGGCAAGGCGCTCCACTGAAGATGCGATTACACCCAGTGTCGCGAAGAACATTGCGTGCCTGTCCCTTGGAATGACCTGTGTCGAAACCGGCTCCACGGTCAAACCCATGGCATTTGCAACATGTGCCTCAACTGCAGGATCGATATTGGCGAAGGTACCGACAGCTCCTGATATTGCACAGACAGCGACTTCGCTACGAGCCGCGGCAAGCCTTTCGCGGCAACGGGAAAACTCCGCATAAGCTTGAGCAAGTTTCACACCAAAGGTGGTCGGTTCGGCGTGAATGGCGTGGCTGCGGCCAATCGTAATTGTGTTTTTGTGTTCATATGCCCGCCGTTTGAGGGCTTCCAGGAGCGCATCGAGATCGGCTAGGAGCAAATCACTCGCCTTGGCCAATTGGACGCTCAAGCAGGTATCGAGAACATCCGAGGATGTCATTCCTTGATGGACGAAGCGTGCGTCGGGGCCGACAAGTTCAGCAAGGTGGGTAAGAAAGGCGATAACGTCGTGGCGTGTTTCGCGTTCAATTTCATCGATGCGGTCAATATCAAATTCGGCGTTTCCGCCCTTTTCCCAAATGGTCTTTGCTGCGTCCTTGGGTATGACGCCCAAATCGGCCAATGCATCACATGCATGGGCTTCGATTTCGAACCAGATGCGGAATTTTGTTTCCGGTGACCATACGGAAACCATTTCGGGACGCGAATAACGCGGAATCATATTAAAGAGCCTTTTTTGGATAGATTTATGGGCGTCTAACAGAGGCGGGAGCAGGACTCAACGCCCCGATCCATATTTTGGCGTTAATCCCGGAATTTTAAACATGTTGGCGCTTTCAGGGGCCGGATTTTGGACTCAGTCACCAAATTTTTCCTGCCAACAGGGGAATAAATCGCCAGGTAATTGCCTTGCAGCATATATACCCCTGGCGACTGCTCGAGACAGTGTAGAAGCCGCATGGGCACCCAAATAGATTAGCTCATCGACCTCGGGCACTACACCGCTTTGTCCCGTGGCAATCGTATAAATAAGATCTCCATCCATTGGCGTATGGGAGGGCCAAATCGCTCGTGCGATTCCATCATGTGCCGCAATGGCAAGGCGTTTGGCCTGGGCTTTCGTCAATACTGCATCGGTAGCAATTACTGCGATTGCGGTATTTGCCATCGGAGACAAATCTTCCCGGTATTTCAGCCTGATTTTTTTTGCATCCTCGGGCATGTGTTCCGGCATTCCCAACCCGCCGAATTCATTTTCAAGTTCAAACGGTGCCGACCAGAAGTTCTGGGTTTTGCCAATCGTAACTGCTCCCAAGGCGTTTACCGCGACAAGTGCTGCAACCGTAACGCCGTTTTCAATAACCGTGGAGGCAGAACCGAGACCGCCCTTAAGCCCGCTGATAAGACAACCATATCCGGCACCCTCCGTACCAATTTCGAACGTTTCCGATGCATTGAGCGCTGCTTCATGACCCAATTCTCGATAGGGAGGATAGATTCCCCAATCCTTGTCGCCGCCATTGATCAGATCGAACACAATGGCTGATGGCACGATTGGAATGACCTGACCGCGCACCTGAAGGCCTCTTCCATGTTCTCTCAACGCTGCCTGAACGCCGGTTGCGGCATCCAGACCAAAGGCGGATCCCCCCGATAGAACAATTGCATCGACCGTCTCGACAAGATTTTCGGGCGAAAGCAGTTCGCTGTCTCTTGTTCCAGGAGCGCCGCCCATCAGATGAACAGATGCAATTGCGGGCTTGTCGCACATTACGGCGGTAACACCAGAACGCAATTTTGGATCGGCGGCATTGCCAACCGACAGGCCCGCGACATCCGTAATCAGATTGTGCTTTCCCGGGCGGTTCATTCTGTCACCGTCTGTACAGGTATAAACTTGCCGTTGACCCATTCCTGCAGAATGTAGTTGTTTACCCGGTTGCGTCGTTCGCTGTCGAAATCAACATTTCCTAGAACAGTCCGGAAAACAGTTTGTTTCAGTGCTGCGTCCGTTTCGGCAGATGTTGGCCGTAATGCAGCCATTACCACTTCCAGGGCCGCATAGCCCTGGAACACATGTGCTTCTGGTTCGATATTGGACGCCTTGAGTTGCCGTTCAAGGGATTTGAATGCAGGCAATTCCTCGGGCTGCGGCTGCATGACTGCGAGCAAACCATTGGCAGTTGAACTGGCTATGTCCAGCCACGGAAGCAGGGCAAGCGTTTCGCTCCCGGCCATTTCAAAGCCTTCCTTCAAATCCTTTGCGCTGTCCCAGATCAAGGCAGTATCTTCGGCGCTGGCAGCGACAAAAAGTGCCGATACGCCCGATTGGCGAATTCTGCGTATAAGGCTTGCCTGCGTGGACTGTGCCGGCCGGATTGCATCGGAAAATTGTGCCGGCTTGCCTGCTTCTTCCAGCAATGCACGGAACTCGTCGGAAAGTGTGCGTCCAAATATGGTCCCATCATCGACCACGCCTATCGGTTTCCCATCCCAGCGTTGGGAAAGAAATTTGTAGCTTGCTTTGGCGGCAAAATCATCTCCGGGAGATAGCCGCCACAGGTTCCATTCTTCCTTGATTGCATCGCGCATAAGCTGGTTGGATTGGGCACCCGCAGTAATTATCGGAATGCCCGTGGGATACATTTCCCTGGCTACTGCCCGGGCTGCCGCATTGCAAAGAAGCCCGGTGACGATGTTTACCTCGGCAGCAGCCAGATCCTCACCGGCCAGTTCACCGAGCCCCTCATCGCAGCCGTCATCGGCAATCACCAATTCAACTATGTCGTCTGCTGCCAATGCACGGACGGCCAGCCTCGCGCCAGCGATAAATTGCCTGGCCAGGTTTGCAGCATTCCCTGACAGCGGAACGGATATGCCAATCTTGTAGGAAGCGGCAAAAGCTTGCGAAACAAAAAGCAGGCTTACGATCAGGAATGTACAGAGGGCTAGACGTATATTTGACAATGCGTGGTCCCGTTGTAGAGATCTACCGATTGGGAAAGCAAGAATCCCGCAATAAATCAATCGAGATTCTATGTTGGACTGTTACGGTGTGCAAGCTCTCACTGGAAGATGTTCATCCGTAAAGTTTTTGAATTTTCACGATTAATGTGCTGAAAAGCCTTTTTGGGCCACTATGTAATCCCGATAAATCGATGCATTTCCACAAGGCACCTGAAATTGCTTGAGCGACCAACAACCCGGCAGACCATTTCACCAGAGCGTTATCGTGACGCGATGAGCTGTTTTGCGGGTGCTGTAAACATTGCTGCAACTGACGGCGAAGCGGGCAGGAGAGGCGTAACGGTTTCGGCCGCACTGTCCGTCTCGGACAATCCGGGTACCGTGCTTATCTGCCTTAATAGAAACCGTTCCGAAAATCTT
>JBPCWJ010000042.1:0-4519 GCA_051009635.1 Rhizobiaceae bacterium | reverse complement strand
GCGCTTTGTGGTCCGGTTCAGAGCGTGAAGAGATTATCGTTGATCGGACAACTTCTGACTTTCTCATCAAACAGCGGTCGGAGCTGCTACTTCGGCCACTCACACAAACAGAAGAACAAGACGTTATTGAAAGCTTCATTGAGGACGAAATCCTTTTCCGTGAAGCCAAGAAAAAGGGGTTTGATTCCAGCGGGCGTATTCGCAAGCTCATGATTCAGAACATGCGTTTCTTTCTGGCGAGCGAGCTGCCAAAGCCCAGCGAAGATGATCTGCGCGCATTCTACAAAGAGCAAAAGGTGGGGTTTGAACGCCCGCCATCCCTTTCGCTCGATCATGTGTTTTTCACCGATGCGAAAGCCGTTCCTGAAACAACTCTTACAACCTTGCGTGGTGGCGCAGACCCGGCAACATTCGGCGATGAAGATTTCAAGATCGGCAAACGAATTGCCGGAACAACCCAGCGCCAGTTGGTGCAATTGTTCGGGCCCGGAAATGCACGAAAAATCATGGGCATTGACGACGCGGCCTGGCACGGCCCGATTAAGTCACCACTTGGCGTTCATTTTGTCAGGGTAACCGCCCGCACGCCAGCCCAAACACCCCCATTCGAGCAGGCCAGGCGATGGGTTGAAGCAGAATGGCTCCGTGACAAGCAAAGAGCGCTCATAGAAGCCGAACTCGAACGAGCACGCCCGAACTACAGAATTGAGATCGAAGACCGCAAGGCCAACACCCATGGTTAGGCATCTGCTCGCGCAATTGCTATTCGCCACGGTTTTGGCGGTTGCCGGGTTTGGCACAGCTGCCCCTTTGCACGCCCACACCCTCGGCATCGACAAGGCCGAACTTACCGAGCTGAACGATGGCAGTTATCGATTGGTCTCCAGGGTTCCGGTCACCCTCGCTCCCTTTATAACAACACCACAATTGCCTGAGCGTTGTTCCTTCACCGGACCCAGAGCCGGCGAGCGCGGCGCTTATGAAGTGCGCTTTTCCTTTACTTGCACTTCTCCTCTCATCGCTGACGACAAGATCGAACTGCCCTGGCGGCGCGAAGGCGCCATGTTGAGCATCTCCTGGCGAAGTGGTGCGGAAGTGACCCGACTGGTAGAGCGCAAAGGGGAAACGATCACCATTGATCTGGCCCTTTTTCAAGCAGGCTCCGGTTCTTGGCTGGATGCGGCAAGGCGTTACACGCTGCTTGGCATCGAACATATTCTATCCGGATTCGACCATCTGCTGTTCGTTCTCGGATTGCTGTTCCTGGTGCGCGGCGCATGGATGCTGGTCAAAACCATTACCGCCTTCACAGTCGCCCATTCCATCACCCTGGCGCTCGCCACTTTGGGCATCCTCAAGGTGCCATCCGCCCCGGTGGAAGCGGCAATTGCCCTTTCCATCGTCTTCCTTGCCGTGGAGATCGTGAAGGGCTGGCGCGGCCAATTCAGCATTACCCATCAAATGCCCTGGCTGGTTGCATTTGCATTTGGTTTGCTTCACGGTCTTGGGTTTGCCGGCGCGCTAAGCGAACTTGGCCTGCCGCCAGACGAAATTCCAATTGCTCTTTTATTCTTCAACATCGGCGTAGAAGTGGGCCAGTTGATTTTTGTTGCCATAATCCTTGTGGCCATCTGGGCGTGGCGGCATGCAAGGTTTCCGGCGCCACGCAGCTTGGCGTTGGCTCCTGCATACGCCATCGGCACCCTTGCAGCATATTGGTTCCTTGAGCGCGCGGCTGTCATGTTTGTTCCAGCATAAATGTCCGCATCTGCGATTTTGAAGGATATCGAAGGTTTTCGATACCCCGTCCACCATTTGAACACGTTCCTTTCTTCGATTTTTTAACGAACGCTGTCGCGTCCCCACATTTTGCTGTGCTTTAATAAAAAAAACAAAAGTAAACTAATGGGGTGCGATGATGTATGTCTCTAAATCCGGCCGTTTGATCGCCCTTCTGTTTTTAACTTTCATTTTCAACGGTTGTGACGAAGCGGGCCCACCAGAAGCCGTTGAAATCATCCGCCCGGTCCGCACCATTGAAGTTACCGATCTCAGCGAGCTACATAACAGATATTTCATCGGCAGCGCCCGCGCGGCCAAAGAAGTTTCTCTGGCCTTTCGGGTTCCCGGCACCGTCACCAACATTTCAGTTGTCGTCGGTGACGAGGTCGACCAAGGACAGGTTCTTGGCACATTGGACCCAGCCCCCTACCAAGCCGAAGGTTGACCGGTTGGCAGCGGAACTTGAAAGTGCCGTGGCGAACCTTGAAAACGCCCAGTTGCAGACCGAGCGGCAACGAAAATTGTTCAAGGAAGACGTGGTTGCCGAAGCTTCGCTGGATCGTTACATCGCAGGGGAAAAATCGGCAACCGCGACGGTGAAATCCGTCCGAGGCGCACTCGACAAGGCAACCCTCGATCTCACCTACACCCAACTCCCCGCCCCGTTCGATGGCGTGGTCGTTGCCAAATATTAGAAAACTTTGAAGAAGTCCGGGCACAGGCTCAGGTTTTACGGGTGCTCGACAGCGAACACATAGAAATGGTGGTCCACATCCCGGAGCGGTACATCTCTCTGGTGCGGTTCGTCGAAGACATAAATGTCATATTTGATGCCATCAAGGATGCGAAATTGCCCGCTGAAATCAGCGAAGTCGGTAACGAAGCATCTCCAACAACACGTACTTTTCCCGTCACCTTGCAGATGGAGCAGTTGGAAGGAAAGCGGGTTTATCCGGGCATGACCGGCCGGGCCAGCGGGCAGTTGAAAAAAGTTTACGAGCCCTATAGTGGCATCGTTGTGCCTGCAGCGGCTGTATTTGTGCCCGAAGGCAAAGAACAATCTCACGTCTGGGTGGTTGATAAGGCCTCCATGACGGTTTCTCCGAGACCAGTAGAGCTCTCCCAACCCCGCACCAACGGTTTGTCCATTGAGTCCGGACTTGAACCAGGCGATATCGTTGTCACCGCCGGTGCAAATTCCTTGAGGGATGGGCAAAAGGTCAACTTGCTAAATCCGGAGGGGGGCGGATGAACCTTCCTGAATATGCCGTCCGGAATGCGAAATTTACCTGGTTCATCGTTGTTTTGCTGGTGGTAGGCGGCGTCGTTGCCTTCCAAAGCTTAGGCCAACTGGAAGATCCCGAATTCACCATCAAAACGGCGGTTGTAATGACGCCTTATCCGGGCGCAAGCCCGGAAGAGGTTGAGCAGGAGGTTACCGAGCGGATTGAGCTCAAGTTGCAGGAAATTAAGGAAATTGACGTCATTGAGAGTGTGAGCCGTGCAGGCGTTTCATCCATCTCCATTGATGCCCAACCGCAGTACTGGTCCGATAAGCTCCCGCAAATCTGGGACACATTGCGAAGAAAGATCAGGGATGTTGAATCAACCTTGCCGCCTGGAGCGGGCCGGCCGGTAATCAATGACGATTTCGGTGATGTATTCGGCCTAGTGCTGGCGGTTACATCCGATGGCTTTAGCTATTCCGAACTCAAAAACTATGTGGACATGCTCAAACGGGAATTGTCCTTGGTCGACGGCGTGGGACGTGTTGACCTTTGGGGCGACCGCGATCGCGTGATCTATTTTGACGTTCGTGAGGAAAATCTCGTTGAACTCGGGATTTCGGAACAAACGCTGGAAAGCACCATTCAATTCCAGAATTCTGTCAATGACTCCGGATCTGTGAACGTTGGCGACTACCGCATGCGTATAGCGCCAACCGGCGCCTTCAATGAACCAAAAGACCTCGTTATCCGCCCCACGAGGGTGGATGCAGCCCAGAACGCTCAAAGACCCACCAACGAAACAATAAGACTTGGCCAAATCGGAAATATTCGCGAAGGCTACGCAGAACCGCCAAGTACCTTGATGCGGTATGATTCAGCAGTGGCAATTGGGCTGTCGATTTCGTTTCAATCCGGCGTGAACGTCGTCAAGGTTGGCGTTGTGGTTGATAAGCGCCTTGCCGACTTAATGCCATTGCTCCCAGTAGGCATTGAGATAAGCAAAGTCCACTGGCAATCCGACGATGTCGACCTTGCGGTCAAGAGCTTTCTCATAAGCCTGGCTCAGGCAGTTGCCATCGTTCTTGTGGTTTTGACGCTGGCCATGGGGTTGCGGATGGGCATCATCATTGGCACCGGGTTGCTGCTAACAATCCTGGCGACATTCATTTTACTTGCAGCTCTCGGTATTGGCTTACAGCGGATGTCGCTCGGGGCACTCATCATTGCGCTTGGCATGATGGTTGATAACTCAATCGTGGTTGCCGATGGCGCCACGGTGCGCATGAATCAGGGCATGGATCGTGTTAAAGCTGCGATTGAAGCGGCCAGCCGCCCTTCCATTTCGTTGCTGGGAGCCACTTTCGTTGCCGTAATGGCCTTCCATCCAATTTTTGCGTCTGTAGAGAGCGCTGGCGAGTATTGCCGGACGCTCTTTTCTGTCGTCGCGATTGCCTTGCTCCTGAGCTGGGTGATTTCAATGACAATCACGCCTGCACAGTGTGTATTGA